>CAJYOV010000060.1 GCA_913776405.1 Pseudobdellovibrionaceae bacterium | reverse complement strand
CCACGTCGGCGAAACGTTCGTAAGGAGGCGACGCATAGCCTTCTGTTTCGAGTTGATTGCGGTCCGAAAACTCACCTTCGATCCGAAGGACCTTTTCAACGAGCTGTTGAGTCATGGCCTTCGAAGTCTCAATGGCCGATTTCATTCGCTGCGCGCCTTCTTCAGCCGAGCAGCGGTATTCAGCCGTGAAGTAAACGAGTGTCGTCAAAGCATCGTGAATCGGCTCTTCACCCTGACTCCAGAGGTAGTACTCACACGGATTCAAGTAATTCGGATTCTTCTGTTTTTTGCCGTTTCTAAGCGGCATCTTGTCCTTCGTGATCCGCAAGAAACGATCTGAGGAGGCGAGATCTGAGATTCGATCCGTGACGATGGTTCTTGAGAAGCGCCGAATGTCGGAGTCGGTTAAAGCGTTCGCAGTTGGTCTGCGCTGAAGGCACTGATTGAATTCGCGCATCTGCGGCTTGTAGCCGTCGAGGGAGCTAAGCGACTCGGTGAAGCGCTCTTTGTAGTCAGCCCAGTCATCGCAAGAAAAAGCACTCGGCTTACAAACATTCGCGCGGAACGTAGCGAGTTCCTTGCCGAAGCTTGAGTTAACCTCAAATAGATAGGCCGAGCGATCGACGCCAAGTGCGTGCGCCATCTCGTGCGCGAGGGTTTGCAAGATATCGACGCTGTTAAAGTCGCCGGCACATACGGTGAGAATGTTGAGATAGGTGTAATAATACGCGTTCGCAGTCGTGGCCGAACACTCTTCATCAGAAATGGCGGGCGACGAACCGGGGAGCGCGAGCTGAACTTCGCGAATGCGGTTAGCCCAATCGTCCGCCACTTCTTTCGAGATATCGAGTTGCGGGATCATCGTCAGGAAGCTGACTTTCAAACGCTCAAACCCGTCGACAACTTTTTGCCAGTTTTTATCTTTGCCCCAAACGGCTTTCGAGATTTCGGAAATCAAAAGGCGGCGCAAGCGCCGGCGTTCGAGTTGAAGTTCGATCGGAAGGTTGTTCTCACGAATTTTGTAGTAACCCGGAACGCTCACTGACATCCGTGTGAGAACCACTTCGTTCATCGCCGCATTCCAGATGTAACCGAGTTCGTAGTTCGAGCTTTCGGACTCAAGGCGCTGCGAGAGCGACATTCGAGCGCGTGGGGGGCGGCTCAAGTAAGAACGAAGCTTTTGGAAATAACCGTTCTTCTCAAGGCTCGATCGAAAGTCTGCCGGTAGCGAGCCACGGGCATTCAGCTTGGCTTGGGCATAACGGTAAAAGACTTGGCTAAACTCGTTCGTGGTTTCGCCTTGAAGAACTGAGATCGGTGGCGCGCTCGACGTCGAAGCCGTCGACCGACGGATTTCGAGATTGCCCTGAGCTTCGGGCGAATAAAGAGTCGTGCAGTACGAATCCAGCATCGCTTTGCATTTTGGAACTTCGTTCGAGGAGTACAGAAGGTCCGACGAAAAACTGCGCGCAACGGCCGCAGCTGTCGCTGCCGTATCGACATCTGGCTCAGGAGTCTGGATCGACGTGCAAGAAGCGAGGCTCAAAGCGGTGAACGCGATCAAGATCCGACTCAAAAGGGCTTTGGGTCTGCGATTCATGTAGTACCAGGGTAACATGGAGCGCTGCGCAACTTGAACTAGAGCTTGGTCTAGGCTTAGATAACCTTTTTGCGAGTGTTTCATCTGGAGGCGTAACCGATGCCATCTGAGTCTTTACAAACCAATCCATCCTCAGTTCAAAGCGCCTCGCTGGGCGGCCCCCACGGCGATTCTAAGGGTGGTTCGACTGAACCGCATTACCTCTCAGGCTTCGGTAATCATTTCTCGTCGGAAGCAAAGCCTGGCGCGCTACCTGTCGATCAGAACTCGCCTCAGAAAGCGCCACTCGGTCTCTACCCAGAGCAGCTGAGCGGGTCGGCCTTCACGGCACCGCGAGCGCATAACCTGTTCACGTGGCTTTACCGAATTCGTCCGTCGGTCATGCACAAGCCTTTCAAACCGCTTGCGGAATTGACGCAGAAAACCTTCTTAAAGCCGAAGCACGCGAATCCAAACCAGATGCGCTGGAATCCCATCTCGGACAGCGAAGCGTCCGGCGATTTTGTCGAAGGGCTGAGAACGGTCGTGGGTAATGGTTCTTCGGAAGAGGG
>CAJYOV010000059.1 GCA_913776405.1 Pseudobdellovibrionaceae bacterium | reverse complement strand
ATTGAGAGCTTAATGAATGAAAATGCGCAGCTCGTGACATCGCCGCAGACAATAAAGGCGACAAATGAAGTGGCCGAAGCCGTTGCCGTCGGCACGCGTATGTATCGTTGGCTTGAGAACATCAACGCAAGCCTTCCAAAAGATCAGAAACTGTCTTTCTCGAATGCAAACTCGCGTCGCGCGATTCCAATCGAAGATCCAGTGGTCTACAACGCAGCAACCATCCGCGGCGACTTGAAAGAAACTCTCGGGCAACTCGCACCTGAAGTCGTTGCGATTCTGATGGGCAATCAACCGGTGCCGTCTGATCTGCCGAACATGCAGATCGAAGACTTTCTCGCTCAGGGTCGCAGAATCATCACGCTCTATGACCTCGCAAATCGCTGGATCATCATGGCGAACTACCGCGAAGAGCTCATCGTAAAGCAGCAATTCGATGTCCGCGGTTACTATTACCTCTCGAATTTGTCAGACGTTGAAACCAAGCTGAAGAACTTCAATAAACTTCAACCAATCGATCAGCTCGAAATCAGGCGCGCGCTCATTCGTCTTTGTATGAACGACTCCGAATGGGAAGATGTGAGTTACTCAGTCTGTGAAACGAAAGTCAGAAAGGCAGAAGCGAAAGGCAAGCTTCTGAACCAATTTAAAGACACGAAAGACGCTGGCAAAAAGAACTTTGAGAACTTCTTTAAGCTTGATCCGATGCTGACGCGCGACGATTTGAAGTGGTCGAAGAAAGACGGCGTCGAAACGCTTCGCTTTCCATTCCTAACGCCTTCGGACGTTGAAATCGCGAGCTACCTGAAAACGAACGTCGAAGACGAATTCAAGTTGCCTGCTTTTAAAGTCGAAATTGAATTTACACCGAAACCGAAGAAGAACCTTTCGTTTCTAGAATTCAAGCCGGGCACCACCCCGCATGCAGAAAAAGGCAAGATCACCATGGATTCGCGCGAGCCGATCACCGAGGTTTCGAGCCAAGCCACGATTCGTCACGAGTTCGGTCATCTGCTCGGCTTCAGAGATTGTTACGTCGAGTTTTACGATGAAGAGCTAGATGCAATCGTCAACTACCAACTCGATACCACCGACATCATGTGCTCAGGTGCCGGCCACTTTAGACAGTCGCACTACGATCGCCTGAAGGCCCAGTATCAATAACTGCTAGGTCGGCCGACGACTTGTCGGCTGATGTTCTCATAAATCCATAGTGGCGCAGTCGCGTCTTTACGAGCTTCAGGATTTTGCGACAAGTAGATGAAGCTGTAGATAGCCATGCCTGAGAGTTGGAGAAGCTTAGCCGCTTCTCTGAGCCGTTCGACTTGTGCGGAATAAGAGCAATCGGCACGTTCAATCTCTAAAACATCCCACCCGACGCCGTCTGCGGCTCGTCTTAAAATATCAAGACGAACGCTTTTACCATCGACTTCAATAGAAGGATTAAAGAGCACTCGAGCACCTGAGGCGATTAAACTCTTCGCACATTCGCCGTCCGCTTTCACGGCTTCTGGGTATTGAGTCTGAAACGAGCGAAAGACGTCTGAGTGATTGAAATCCATAAACCTAAGTTAGGTGAGTTTATGGCTATTGGCGCTCTTAAGTTTTCTTAAGTCGACCTTCGCCCGAAGGCTAGTTTTATCCAATCAAAGTTCGCGGACTCGCGCAGGGCGCAGGTCCTGCGCATCTTCTTCATCGTCACGGAGAACTTCTTCGAGCTGCTGCGTTCCGCGACGGGCAGCCTCGATTAATGCCGTTTCGTCGTGATGAACTTTATGTTGCGCAAGAAGCTGCTCTTCATCGTGCTTTTTAAATTTCACAACGAGTTCTTGAGCGCGACGCTCATCCATTCCAAGCCCAACGATCAATGCTTTCGCCATCGCAATCGAAGAACCTAGCGTTTCTCGGAACTGGAGGTTCACGCCGCGATCAAGAAGCTCGTAAGCGTGCGAGCGGTTTCTTGCGCGCGCAATAATCGTGAGGTGTGGGAAATGCGCTTGAGCAACTTCAACAATCTTGATCGAAGCTTGCATATCGTCGACCGCAATGACGAGGAAGCTTGCCTTCTCGGCCCCGGCCGCTTTCAAAAGTTCGATTTTTGAGGCGTCACCGTAATAAACCTTGTTGCCGAACTTTCTTAAGACTTCGACTTGGTTCACGTCGGCTTCGAGCGCGGTGAAGCCGATCTTCAGAATTCGTAAAATACGACCGTTGATCTGACCGACACGACCGAAGCCCGCGATGATCACCGGGTTTTCATTCTCTTCGATTGTGTCGAAGGCGCGCTTCTCGTCTTTACCGACGTATCTCGAGAGAACTTTTTCGGCGAACAAAACTAAGAACGGCGTTAGCGCCATCGAGAGGGTAACGACCAGCACAAGAATGCCCGCCACCGTCTGATCAAGAAGTTTGTATGCGACAGCTGCACCGAAGATCACAAATGCAAACTCGCCCCCTTGCGGTAGCACGACGGACGTAACGAGTGCGTTCTTCGATGTCATGCCGCTCACTTTGCCGAGACCAAAGAGAACGACGGCTTTCGTGAAGACCAGACCTAAAACCAAGCCGGCAATCAAGAAAGGGTGATCGACAAGCAAGCCGTAGTCGACCTGCATGCCGACCGTCATGAAAAACAAGCCGAGAAGAAGTCCCTTGAATGGCTCAATATCCGCTTCGAGCTCGTGACGATATTCTGAGTCTGCGAGGAGAACGCCCGCTAAAAAAGCGCCAAGCGCCATCGAAAGCCCAATTGATTCCATGAGCATCGCAACGCCCACAACCAGCAGAAGCGCGCCCGCCGTGAAGAGTTCTGACGCTTTGGTTGACGCAATCAAACGAAATGCGGGGCGAAGCAACTGTCGCCCGCCGAAGACAACAACTGCCATCGCAGCCAAAATTTTTGCAGCCGAAACCCAAACGCTCTGATTTGAATCAGCGACCGTCACCCCGAGTGCTGGAATCGCGGCCAAAAGCGGAATCGCCGTTAAATCCTGAAAAAGAAGAATGGCGAACGAACCACGCCCGGCCTGCGTGCCGAGCTTTTTCTTCTCTGAAAGGATTTGAAGCGCAAACGCTGTCGAAGAAAACGCAAGCGAGATCGCGACAACAATCGCAGACTTGATTGAAAGACCAAACAAACAGCCGACGATCGCGAACGGAATGCTGGTCAGAACGATTTGCGCACTACCGATACCAAAAACAGGTTTTCTCATCGCCCAAAGGCGCGATGGCTTGAGTTCCAAACCGATAATGAAAAGAAGTAGGACGACGCCAAGCTCTGCAAACGCCATCGTGCTGTGCACGTCTTTAATGACTTTCAATCCGAACGGTCCGAGAACGGAACCGGCGACAAGATAACCAAGGATAGAGGCGAGCCCTAAGCGGTTGAAGATCGCGACTGCAATGACGGCCGAAGCCAAGTAGACAACTAACTGCGAGAGAAAGGCGTGTTGATCCATGCCGTCGATAAAAACGCATCTTCACGCAATCGTCACGCGCCGATTCGACGTTTCATTTTGAGACAGCCTGGGGTCAGCATCAAAAGTTCTAAACCAGAATTTAGATGCGTGTGAGAGACTAAGCCCACATGACATACGAGTTTGAGACGAGCGATCTGAAGAAGACCTATCTCTCGAAAATGGCCCTCGACGGCGTCAGCCTCCAAATAGAAAAAGGCACGATGACCTTCTTGCTGGGTTCAAACGGCAGCGGTAAGTCGACGCTCCTAAAATGCCTTGCGGGCCATCAGTACTGGGATTCGGGCAAAATTCTGCGCCGTGGCCGCGATCGCGACTCGGATCATGATGGTTACAACCGCGG
>CAJYOV010000058.1 GCA_913776405.1 Pseudobdellovibrionaceae bacterium | reverse complement strand
TTCTACAACCTCTACTGGAAATCGGCGTTCATCCTCGTCGGTACTCCATCGGGCGTAACGCTTTCACCAGAAGGTGCTCAACACGGTTGGAAATCGGACTTCCAAATTCCAAACCAAATCACGTGGGAGCCATTCTTCTGCCAAGAACTCGACTGGATTATGTCGGACGCCATACGTCGTCACATGACAGCAGATGATGAAGGCCGCACCGGCGTCTTCATCCGCGGTGTCACTCGCGGTGTTGAGCAAAAGATGTTCGCTCAATACTTGAAACGCCAAGCGCGCTTCAAAACGGATGCATCGCAACCGCTTCACGCAACAGGCTTTGAAGTTGCGGGCGCCGTTGACGAAGCGTCAGTAGCAACAGTCGATGAAGATCAAATGTGGGAAACGGTTCGCCAAGACGTCTTGGCTGGCGCGTACTACTTGATCGACTACCGCGGCTACGCTGGCTACGAGCCAGGCGACAACGTCATCAACATCTTCGCGCTCGGCTCACTCACGACCGAAGCGATCAAAGCGTCTGATGAGTTGTTGAAACGCGGTATCTACGCAAACGTGATCGTGGTCACATCGACTGATCTCCTTTGCGGTATCCAAGCGCACAACGACGACTACGCACTCTTGAAAGAGCGCTTGAACGTAAACGGTTCGCTTATCTTGAACCCGTCTGCAGACAGTCAAACCGCAGCAGATGTTCTGACACTCTCAGGTCGCCGCGTTCCTTGCGTGTCGGTTCACGACGGTGAGCCAGGGCTTCTCGACAACATCGGTTCGATTCTCGGCGTTCGCCACGAATCGCTCGCGGTCCGCAAGCACTCACGCTGCGGTCGCCCTGAAGATGTTTACGCTTACCACCACCTCGACGCAGCCTCTGTTGTCGAAGCGGTCGGCAAAGTATTGTCAGAAACGGCACTTGAACAAGTTCGTGTTGGCTCGAAAGTCGTCGCGCAAATCGCGGGCGAACAGTCAGAGTCAGCCGGCTTCCAAAACTGGCGCGACCTCTGGCCACCGCAAGAAAAGTCTGAACACCACTAATGTCAGAACTCGATCTACCGTTTGAGGCGCAGGTGAATCCTGCGCCGAATAAACGATTCCAAGAGACGGTTGTTTTTGTGCACCACTTCGGTGGGGGCTTGCGCACGACTTTGCGCCATATGCGCTTGGTGAATAATCTTGGTTTCGATGCGGTGAGGTTCGAGCTTCAGTTCAATAAGATGGAACTCTCGAATCTCTTTCCGATTACGGCAGATTTAAAAATCGGTGCGCGTAACATCTGGATGGAGCAAGTCGAAGCGGTTCTGAACGCGATCCCTGGCAAAAAGATTCTCTACTCGTTCTCGATGCCTTCACTCGGCGCTCTGGGTGCGATGGCGAATCGGCATGCCGCCGACATTTCGGGCTGGGTAACTGACGGCGGCCCGTTTCTTCAACTCATGCGGGCTTCAAACAATTTGTTTGAGCACGAGTACGATGTGAAGAACCCACTTCTTCGTTACTTGTATTCCGGCGCTTCTTACTTTGCTTTTGGATTTGGAACAGAGGTCTCCGTTCCGAGATGGCTTGAGGAATTGCCCAAAGGCTTTCCTGTACTTTCAATTCGCGGTGGCAAAGATCCGCTCGTGCCTTGTTCGGCGATTAACGCCGTCTTCAATCAAGTCGATCACTTGGCACTCGAGAAACTCTTCATTCCTGACGGCGGTCATCTCGACGGCCTCAAGAAATTCGCTTCTGTGTATGAGCCTGCGGTGAAGGGTTTCCTCACGAAAGTCGGAACGCCTCTCTAAAGACGAAGGCGCGACTTCGATCGCGCCTTTTGCCCAACCTGTCGGTCTTTTTTCTAATTAACGGCGGATTGCGACGGTAAGGCCTTCGTCTGTCGGCAGAATTGTGCCGAAGAATCGCGGGTCGTTGGCGATGAGATCGTTGAATCGGCGCATCTCTGTGTATTGGGCACGAGAAAGCGACTCAGGTTTCTCGGACTCGGCAACGTGGCCACCTAGCAGCGTGTTGTCGGCAACGATGAGGCCGCCTGGGCGTACGCACTTCGCGGCCCATTCGAGATACTGCGGGTAAGCACTTTTGTTGGCATCGATGAAGACGAGATCGAAGGGCCCAAGCGGCGAGAGTTCATTCAACATGTCGATGGCATCGCCTTCAACTTGAGTGATTTTTTCGACGACGCCGCAATCTTCAAAAGCTTTGCGCGCTTGTCTGACGGCTTCGTGATCTCGCTCGATCGTCCAAAGATGGCCGTCTGCTGGCAGGCTTCGCGCCATCCAAACACCGGAGTAACCAAAGAGTGTTCCGATCTCGACGATCTTCTTTGCATTCGAGAGCGAAATTAAAAACTGAAGAATCTTGCCTTCGTTTGCGCCGATGTTAATGCCCCAGCGACCAGCGCTGACCAAACGATCGCGGATCGCGCGCAACCCTTCGTCTTCGGCGGCATACAGGCCATCGACGTACTTTTGTCGAATTGTTGGTTCAGCTGATCGCATCGTTCACCTCGAATGTTTTCAATACCGCGAACCGCGTTCAACCGCTAGGGTGAATGCACTTCGCTGAAAGGCTCGCTCATGGCAATTCGTTTTCTGATCTTCGATTTGGACGGAACACTTGTGGATTCCGCTCCGGATATTGTGGATACAACGAACTTTTTGATGCGCGCGCGTGGTCGATCGCCCCTTCCTGAAGAGACAATCGTCGCTGCCATCGGTGAGGGCCTAAAAAAGTTGGTTCACGAGCTGTTTCCAGAGACTCACGGCAACCCGGAAGAACAGGCGCGTCTCGAGGCTGATTTTTTTCAGGCTTACGAAGATCACCTTCTGAAAAAAACGACGGTTTATCCCGGCGTTCAGGAATTCCTCAAAAAGTGGCCTGGCAAAATCGCTGTCGTCACGAACAAGTACGAAAAAATGGCAGTTCAGACACTTGAAGGTCTTGGGCTCATGACGCACCCATGGGTTTGTGTCTTCGGCGCCGAAACCTTCCCGAAGAAGAAGCCCGACCCGCTTCCGCTGATTGAAGCCATGAAGCTTGCCGATTGTAAGCCCGAGGAAACACTCATGATCGGCGATGGGCTACCCGATCTCTACGCCGCTCGCGCTGCTGGAGTCCGCTCGATCGCGTGCACCTACGGCTACTGCAAACCAGAGTTGCTAAAAGAACACGGTGCGACTGTCTTCGCGAACACGTTCACTCAGCTCGAAGAGGTTGTCTCTCAGCTTGATTCCTGATTCCAACACCGGCGCCGCTCAATCTTCTTCGAGAAGCTCTACAGCAGATTCTTAAATCATCTGTCATTCGCAAAACTTTGGGCGCCTATAAGTGCGGAAGCTCTCGAAAACTCTCGGAGATTCTCTAGGGGGATCGCTCTAGAGGCGGCATGTCTAATTGACAAGTTTCCTTCAGGACACTACACGATGACGGAGCTTAAATGGGGCAAATCTAGAGGCTCTCAAAAGGGGAATCATCGATGGCATTTCGGAACTCTGTTCAGAAGTTCGTAGTCGTTGCTGCGGTCGCCTTGTCGTTCATCGCGACAGGTTGCACGAGCAAAGTCGACGACAAAGACACGACACTCAATATCGCAGTGAAAGCGAACGTAAAGGGCCTCGATCCTTTGCGCGCAAACGATCTCTACTCATCGATGGTCATCGCTCAGATGTTCGAAGGCCTTCTTCAGTATCACTACTTGAAGCGCCCGCT
>CAJYOV010000057.1 GCA_913776405.1 Pseudobdellovibrionaceae bacterium | reverse complement strand
CAAAGATGGACGGTTTTGAGTGAGTCGAGTCATCGCCTCAGCGACTTGCAGACGGCTCCTCAAAACCGTCCATCTTTGGCATATGACAATCCATCAAGACCAGGTCGAAGCGTTTCTCCTGAAGTTTCTCGAGCGCTTCAAGGCCGTTGTTAGCAACCTCGGCGTTTTGCCCTAATTTTTTCAAGAACGCCAATGCGACGACCTGATTGATCGTGTTGTCCTCAACGAGGAGAATGCGGATGGCCGAGAGCGGCTTTTCTTCAACCGGAGCTGCGACGGCTGGCGTTACCATAGCAGGCTTCGACGCCTCGGCAGCGAAGAACGTGAATTGGAAGTTTGAGCCTTTACCAACTTCGCTGGTCACCCAGATTCGGCCGCCCATATTTTCACAGAGACTCCGGCAAATTGCGAGGCCAAGGCCAGTGCCTCCGAACCGCCGAGTGATCGACGCATCGACCTGCGAGAAAGACCGGAACAATCGATCTTGCAGATCGGCCGGGATCCCGATGCCAGAGTCTTTTACGCTGATGTGAACGAGGTGATGACCGCTCGACAAACTTTCGACGAGCGAGTCGATGAGGACCTCAATCCGACCCTGACTCGTAAATTTAATCGCGTTCGAGAGCAAGTTCGTTAAAACTTGAGTCACGCGCGTGACATCGCCCACATACCAATGCGGCATCGATTCTTCGACTTTGAGTTCGATCGTTAGCTGTTTTTGTTCAGCAAGTGGCCTAAAGAGTTCAATGTTCCGCGAACGGCTGAGAAAAGATCGAAAGGCTGCGCTTCAAATTCGACGCTTCCCGATTCGAGTTTCGAGAAGTCGAGAATGTCGTTAATCAAACTCAAGAGTGTTCGACCACAATCGCGGATGATTTCGAGACGTCCCCGGTTTTCGGGCTGAATCTGGCTTTCGAGCATAACCTGAGTCATCCCGATAATCCCGTTCATCGGAGTGCGAATTTCGTGAGAGATGTTCGCTAAAAATTCCGTTTTCACTTTTAGAGCACGTTGCGCTTCCGTAGTCGCTTCGAGAGCTTCAAGGCGACTCTCTTCTAAGCGAGCCACGTTTAAACGCATCTCAAGGAGTACGACAACCTGACGTGCGAGCGACTCGAGAGTTTGAATTTGCTCCTTAGACATTTCGCGAGGGGCAAAGTCCAAGACACAGAGCGAGCCAATTCGCATTCCGTTTGGAGTAATCAAGGGTGCGCCCGCGTAAAAGCGCGCACACGGACCTTCTTTTACAAGTGGATGCTCGTGGAAGCGCTCGTCCTTCGTAAAATCTGAAACGATCAGCGGCTCGCTTGAGAGAATCGTGTGTGAGCAAAAGCCGAGGTCACGCGGGATTTCTTGAAGGTCGAAGCCAATTTTCGATTTCATCCATAAGCGTTCACCTCCAACGAGCGTGATTAACGCCACAGGCGTTTGACAAATGTACGATGCGATCTGAGTGAGATCGTCAAATTCCCGCTCGCTGAGCGTATCGAGAATTTGATATTGATTGAGGGTTTCGACCCTCAAATCCTCATTCGGAGGCCGCATCGGCTTGATCATGAAGCCATCCGATCAGATCCGTTTGACATGATGTAAAGCTCGAGCTGAGCCACCGAAACAGGGAGAGCGTCTTCGATCTCGCCGACTTTGAGTTCGAGCTCGACTGGATTAGCGCCGTTGGATGCATCTCGCTCGATTACGTCACACGCTTCTGCGAGGCCGACGAATCCGAGTGCAAGACAACTCGATTTCAAACGATGGGCAACTTCGCCGGCTTCTCGAACTTGTCCATCATCGAGATGGTCATAAAGTTCAGCGAGCGTCTTTGCGGTACCCGATTTAAAGATGCCAAGCAGTTCACTAATGAACTGAAACGCCTGATCAGCATCGTCACTGGCTACCGTCACCATCTCTAAAATTGCTGGATCGAACTGTACAATCGTCATACGTGCCTCTTGCTTTATTGTTCGGCGAAACCCTGAACCTGGCCCGTTCCGATTTCGCGAAAACCCCGGGTTCTCGAGGGTTTGAACAATTGTTTGATGATTGCGTAAAGGCGGCTTAATCGAGCTGTCTCATCCAGACACATGTAAATTCTGTTTATCCTGAAATCGTCAAAACGCTCTAACCTCTCGAGGTTTAGGCCGAAGAGAACCCTGTATGAATAAGAGCAAATCTATTTTGGTAGTCGACGACGATCCGATCTTTAGAATCCTTCTCGCAAAGATGCTGAAGGTTCGGGGCCTCGACGTGATCGAAGCCGAAAACGGTTTCGCGGCCGTTAAAACGTTCGAGAAGCGAAAGCACGAAATCTCGTTGATCGTGTCTGACGTGAAAATGCCAACGATGGATGGCGTCGAGTTTCTAAAACGCGTCCGCTCTCAAAGCTCAATCCCTTTCATTCTTTTCACCGGTCTCACAGATATAATGGAGTCAAAGCAGGCGTACGAGCTCGGAGCAAACGAGTTCATCTTGAAACCTATCGATCTCGATGGGATCAAGAAAATCATGGAGTGGTTTAAGCGCGCCGAAAGCGATGAGGCTCTTGCAGAAGCAGAACGTGTGCCTGCAGCGACCGACTATCGCCGGATTCAGCTTGATGAATTTCTTTCGACGACAACGATTCAAAGCGATATTTACATCCGCCTTTCAGAATCGAAGTTCGTGAAGGTCGGTCGCAAAGGTGAACCCACACCTGTCGAGCGCCTTAAATATTACCGAGACAAGAAAGTCGATTTTCTCTACGTTTTGAATGCCGAATTCGGTATCTATGTCGAACATGCGGCGACGTTCACGAAGAAGATCGTTCAAAGTTCAGCCGTAACCGACGACGCGAAATTGAAGCTTCTTGCAGCTTCGACGAAGCTAATCGCCGAAAACGCGTTTCTCTCGCCGAATCTCGACAAGGTGCAGATCGACGCAGCTTCAAGCATTCTCGAGAACACGATCGACTTCGCGGCGAAAGACCCAGCGATTTTCAAACAGCTTCTCGATCTTCAGAGCCACTCGGATCATCTCTTCGCGCATTCGCTCGCCGTTTCACTTTACGCGAGTCTCGTAGCAAAACAGCATGGCTGGGTGAGCAGCTCTACGCTTACGAAAATCTCGCTCGGCGGACTTCTGCACGACGTCGGCAAAAAGGAACTTTCAAAAGACCTTCTTCAGAAATCTCGGAAGGAGCTCACGCCGTCGGAGATTCGAGAAATTGAATCCCACTGCGAACGCGGTCGAGATATCTTGCTCGATATCCAAGGTTTGCCTGAAGAGATCGCGCTCATCGCGCTTCACCATCACGAAACCAAGACAGGCACAGGCTACCCTCGCCGTCTTCGCGGCGAACAAATTAACCCGCTGGCTCGACTCGTTTATGTTGTCGATCGCTTCGTGTCCTATATCTTGCCTTCGAATCCAGACGACAAGCAGCTCGACTTCCTCGAGGCGGTTCGCAAGATGCAGACTTTCTTCGGTGAAGAAATGGACCCTGCTTTGTTTAAGAGCTTAATGGAAACTCGACATTTACACGCGCCGTGATCTTTACG
>CAJYOV010000056.1 GCA_913776405.1 Pseudobdellovibrionaceae bacterium | reverse complement strand
CGAGAACTGATCGAAGCGACAGGTGGGACTTTCTTCGACTTCAAAGACCAAGTTATTTTCGAGCAAAACGAGGTCACGAAAGACGACGGAAAGCCTTATACAGTCTTCACTCCGTTTTCAAAAAAGTGGCTCGCACGACTGACGCCTGACGATCTTCGCGCTGAGAAGTCAGAAGAATTAACTGACAATTATTTAAAGTCAGAGAAGGGGCCGATGCCCTCTCTGAAAGATCTCGGCTTTGAGTCGACGTCGACGTCGCTTCCGTTCATACGGCCTACCGTTGAGACCAAGCAAATTGAAATTTACGAATCGACCCGCAACATTCCTGGCGATGACAAGTCGACAACGCGGGTCGGTTTGCATCTTCGATTTGGCACGGTCAGCATTCGGGATCTTGTCCGCCGCGCAGATAAGGCCGAAAACAAAACCTGGCTCAAAGAATTAATCTGGCGCGAGTTCTTCATGCAGATCCTATGGCACTTTCCGCATGTGGTGAAAGGCGCATTCCGCCCAGAGTACGACAAAATTCAATGGCGTGACGATAGAGCCGACTTCGAAGCGTGGAAAAACGGCAAGACCGGTTTCCCAATCGTCGATGCGGGCATGCGTGAACTCAATGCAACCGGCTATATGCACAACCGTGTACGCATGATCGCAGCGAGCGTGCTCATCAAGCATCTCTTGATCGATTGGCGAAAGGGAGAAGCGTACTTCGCACGCAAACTCTTAGACTTTGAACTCTCAAGCAACAATGGAAACTGGCAATGGGTCGCTGGCACTGGCTGCGATGCTGCGCCTTACTTTCGAGTCTTTAATCCTGATCTTCAGCAAAAGAAGTTTGACCCGAAAGCGATCTACATCAAAAAGTGGGTGCCTGAATATGGAACGTCGAAGCAGATCGAACCGATCGTCGATGCGACAACGGCTCGAACACGCGCACTTCGCGCTTACAAAAGTGCGCTCAGCCGCAAAACGCCTGAGTCTGAAAAGGTAGCGCCGAAAACTAAATCGAAGCCCGCGAAGGCGCTTGCGCCGATAAAGTCCGCAAGCTCGAAAGCAAAGTCGACAAAGAGTCGGAGCCAGACTTAATCTCGCTGCTAAGTCTTTCCGCTTTTGCTTGCGACAACTGCTGAGCGTGAAGCGTTTCAGGCGTTGCTTCGCGAACGCGTTGAAGCGTTGAGTGAAGTTGTTCGAGAAGCGGGATCTCTCTCGTTTTCAGTACATGGAACGCGATTTCTTTCAGATCGCGGTTCGCTTCATAGAGGCGTGTGCCGCGAGTGCTGCGGCCCACATCCATAACGGCCTTCACGTCTAGAAGTTCGCGAATCGAAATGCTCACGAGAGCTTTCGAAATTGAGAGCGCGCTCATCATATCCGCCGCATCAAGCGGTCGTTGCGACAGCGCGAGTAGCGCCCACATCTTGCCATGAATGCGCTTGAAGCCCCAGTTGTGAAGGAAGTCGCTCATCTGATCTAAAACCATCTCAAGCTCAGGGAAAGTCGAAGCCGTGGCCATATGTGTCTCACTTCTATCCGTGAAAGGTTGGGGTACATTTATCAGCGTTGTTTCAAGGTGTCTTGAACTTAGAGAATCCTGCATATGGCTAGGGAGTATAGCGCTAACTATTGTATCGTTCAAGATGTCTTGAACAAAGTTACACGGTTCGGGAACGGGCTTGTCCAAGTGTCTGAAAAGGTTGAGGATGAGAGCGTTCGAGGAAACCTACCCAGAGGGATTTATGCGAGTTTTGATGACAGGTGCGACGGGTCTCATTGGAAAAGAAACGGGCAAGCGTTTAATCGATGCCGGTCACTCAATCACGGTCTTAGCGCGAGACGAAGATTCAGCGAGAAAGCAGTTGCCGTTTCCAGCCAAGATCTTCAAGTGGGACATCGGTCAGGATGTGCCTCAAGCCGCATTGAAGGACATCGAAGCTGTAATTCACTTGGCGGGCGAACCGATCGCAAACGGCCGCTGGACCGCAGAACAAAAAAAGAAGATTCATGATTCACGCGTGAAAGGCACTCGTGAACTCGTGTCTGCGATTCTTGGATCGAAAACGAAACTGAAGGCATTCGTGCTTGGCTCGGCCATCGGTCTCTACGGTGACTCAGGTGACACGGTTCTCGACGAGTCGAGTCCAAAGGGGAAAGGCTTTCTCGCTGACGTCGTTCAAGATTGGGAAGCTCAGGTTGAACCGTTAAGTGGCACCGGTGCTCGCGTCGTGAAAGTGCGTACGAGTGTCGTGTTCAGTCGCCACGGCGGGGCGCTTGAAAAGATCATTCCGCTCTTCGAGCGCGGAGTTGGCGGTCAGCTTGGCAACGGTCAGCAGTGGATGAGCTGGATTCACATCGATGACATCTCAAGACTTTTCGTTTTCGCTGTCGAGAACGAGAAGGCGAGTGGTGCGCTGAACGCCGCTGCACCTGAGTCGATTCGGAACGAGCGATTCACGAAGGAGCTGGCGAAAGTTCTGGATCGACCTGTCTTCTTGCCTGCGCCCGAAGTGGCGCTGAAGCTCGCGCTTGGCGAAATGTCAGCCACGGTCCTCGATTCGCAGCGGGTTCAACCAAAACGCACACTCGAAGCGGGCTTTACTTTCAAATTTGATTCATTCAGCGAAGCGATCGAGGATGTGGCGGGCGTTCTTCGCGGAGGCCAACACGAAATTTTTAGTGAGCAGTGGCTGCCGCTGAAACCGGATGAACTTTTTCCGTTTTATTGTGACGAACACAATCTTGAAGAACTCACGCCGCCGTTTTTGAAATTCAACGTGGTCGGGAAGTCCACAGACGAAATCGAAGAAGGTACTTTGATCGATTACCGTCTTTCGCTTCACGGCCTTTCATTCAAATGGCGCACTCGCATCGAAGACTGGAAGCCCGGCAGACGGTTCGTAGATACACAACTGAGCGGCCCGTACTCGAAATGGTATCACGTTCACGATTTTATTCCGTTCGCGGGCGGCACACTTGTGCGAGATCGGGTGACTTATAAGCTGCCTCTCGGTTATCTTGGCGACACATTCGCCGGTTGGAAAGTGACTGGCGATGTGAAGAAGATCTTCGATTATCGCCGCGAAGTGATCGACGAAAAGTTCGGGCGCGGCGGCGTTGCTCAGCAGTAGTTGAGCAATCGCTCACGAGTCACTGAGCAGCCGCTCACGAGTCGCTCAGCAATCGCTTAGCAGCAGCAGGAGTCAACGTGAAGAAAGCAGCCACCCTCGCAGTCGGAACAGAAGTCGTCGACGGTCAGATTACAGATCGCAACTCGGCTTGGATTTCGGACCGCGCGGTGGCGCTCGGGCTTCAGGTGACTGAACACCGCGCTGTTCCTGACGATCGTGAAGCAATTGCGCTCGCCCTTCTTGATCTCGCTCAGCACGTCGATGTGTTGTTTGTGACAGGTGGCTTGGGGCCAACAAGCGACGACTTCACGCGCGATCTGATCTCGCAAGTCTTCTCGGCCCCTCTTGCGTACGATCCAGGTTCGTGGTCGCACATAGAAACCCGGTTTGCGCAGATGGGGCGCACGCCTCGCGAAATCCAAAAGCAGCAGTGCTATTTTCCTAAAGGCGCAGAAGTCCTGACCAACCCTGCTGGTACGGCAAATGCCTTTTGGCTTCGGACTCAAGATCCGAAATCGAAGCGTGCTCTTGATGTCATCGCGCTCCCCGGGCCGCCACTTGAGATCGCCGTGGTGTGGGAGAAGCACATCAAAGAAAAGCTTGAAGCCATGACGCCCGATTCAGAGCGCGAAGATCTTCATCTTTGGCGGACCCTCGGCGTTGGCGAAAGCGACGTCGCTGAGCGCGTCGAAGCGGTGATCAAGGGCACGCCGTTTCGGGTCGGCTACCGAGCGCATCTGCCGTACATCGAAACGAAACTTTGGGTGCCTCGTGCGCAAGCGATTGCGGCCGAAAATATCTTGCCCAAGATCGATGATGCTCTCTCTCAATGGCTCGTCGCCAAAGGGAAGGCTGACTTGCTCGACCCTTTGCTTCTAGCGAGTTTCGCTGGCCAAGATATTCGTATTCGCGACGAAGCAACCGGCGGCTACCTTCAAATGCGGATCTTCGAGCGCATGCGCGAACTTAAACTTGAACCTTCCGAATCGAAAGGCTCACTCAATATCGAATCTGAGCTTCTTCGCCCGGTCGTACACGACTCTGCACTAGGCACGTCGGTCATCGCTATCGCGATTGAGCCCGATGCCGCCGCTCAAAACTGGAAGCTGACTGTTAAAAAGGCGGGCGAGACCACTCTAAGCCTTGATGTCCAGCCTTACAGCCTCTACAACTTCGGCTCCGAACGAGGCCGAAAGTATCTGACCGAGCGAGTGTTTCATATGCTCGGCGTGCATGGCGTCTTCGCTTAAACGCCAGAGTTAAAAGCTAGAGGCAGAAGGTAGCAAACAGTGGCCCTATCAGCTCGATTTCCGCACAGCGGCCGTTTTCAATTCGCAGGCAAAGACCTGACAGCTGCCGAGATTCTCAGACTCGTCGAACCGTATCTGACCGAAGAACGCCAGTCGCGTATTCGTGAGGCTGTTAAAGGCCGTACGTGCAACGTCGTTCCCGTGCTCGAAAATATCTACGACCGCGGAAACATTTCTGCGGTCTTAAGAAGCGCCGAAGCCCTCGGCTTTCAATGCGCTTACGTGATCGAAACTGGCGACAAATTTAAAAGTTCAGCGCGAGTCACGCAAGGCGCCGATAAGTGGCTCGACGTCAAAAAA
>CAJYOV010000055.1 GCA_913776405.1 Pseudobdellovibrionaceae bacterium | reverse complement strand
CCAGACGTGCGCCCCTTTTTATCTGCGTGCTGAAGTTGCAGATAACGAGTCGCCATGTAGGCATGCTCTTTGACAGTGCCTGCCGGCGCTTTGTAACCGTTTTGCTGATCGTATTCGTTGATAATTTGCAGCGAGAACGTTTCGAGAATTTTTTCGTTCAACTCAGTCGTAAGTTCATCTGGGTGAGACGCAGCGATCAAGCCCATCTCTCGAGCGAGAGCAAAGTTGAAATAAGCAACGCGGCCTTTTTCAAGTTTGCGCGTGGGGTAACCAACGAACCCTTCTGGCACGTTCGTTTGCCAAGGGTGTCTGCCATTAAGACTTTGGAATGCAGCGTATGGATCAGCCTTCTTAGAGTGAGGCTTCAGCTTCACTGCAGTTTGTAAGGCTTGAACTTTTGCTGTCGCAAATTTCTTAGACATCTCGCTCCCACCTCGATTGTTCCATAAAGAGATCGGAAGATGCGAGATCCAGCTAAAGTCGAAATGGTAAGAAAACCCAGAGCGAAAGTCGGTAGTCAGGTCCAGTTTATGACGCTGACGCCGCCACCAGGAGTCTGCGCATTTGTCATTTGCCCTCGGTAGAGCCGCGCACACGCGAGTTGAATGCGATCACGGTAAACGTAAAAACGAAGACCCGATTTAAATTCCTCGGGCTCATTTTTAAACTTTAGTAGAGCTGGTGGAACCATCTCTTGGACCAGATAATCTCGACCGAGGATCTGCTGATAGGTTGTCTTCGACATCGAAGAGCCGCGGTAAACAGCTTTTCCACCGTGAGAGTTTCGAGGTTTAAAGAAGTATTTCTTCCGATTCGTCCAGAGCTCGTCAGGATCGAAGGATTTCAAATCGACAGTTCGAATCAATGATTTTTGAATCGCGGAACGTGCGCTCTCCGAGAGATCAAGCGAAGAAAGAATCGAGTCGTCCGAAAGTTCTAAGAGGCGCTCTTTATCGGCAAGCAAGCGGTACTCGTAGGGATGTGGCGAAATGCAAACTGCTTTCGCTTCCATCGCTTGGCGGAGGGCCGACGTGCGCGGATGAGTGAAATAAAAATCGGTATCGCGATTGTAGACAAAATCGATCTCGAGCCCGCGGCCGAACAGAGCGCCGTTTTCAAATTTGAGCTCACTCGGATCGAAAAAGTGAGCGGCCCATCCGCGAGTGGCGAAAAGCTCTTGAAAGAGCTTAAATTCGGCAAACAAGCGTTGAGTTTCAGGATTCTCATCGACGATGGCGATTGTTTTTAGTTTGCGGTTTTGCCCGCAAGCTTCGCGAAACTCTTGCTCGAAACAGTCGAGAAGATCGGTGCGGAAATCTCGATCCAACTCAAAGTCGTTTTTGAGGCCGTGAGCGCGGTAGCTGAGATCCGCGATCGTACTCATGGATGCGTTGGTATTGATTTCGATCAAGCGAAGCTGAGAGCTTGCGTCGACGTGAAAGTCATAACTCATCAAGACCGAGGTGTTGCCTGGGTCCGGAACCGCGGGCGAAAGGTCTTTGAGTCGGTCTTGCCAAGTGTTGAGTTGTCGTAACTCGAAGTAGGCTTTCACGACATCCTCTGCTTGGCTTCGCAAGGCCTTTGGAAGCTCAGTCACATGAGGCGAAAGTAAATTTGTCGACAATCGTTCACGAAGATTGAAGGACGCCATCGTTTGCGGATAATCGGCCGCGGCCTGCTTGAAAAAGGCGTCGTAAAAATTGATTTCGCTCATCGAAGGAACTTGCCACGGAAAGAACCACCCGGCAAGACTGGCACCACTATGAAAAAGGCTTTGAAAATCATCTCTTGGAATGTGAACGGGATCCGCGCGGCCTACAAAAAAGGTCTGATTGAATTCATCGAGCGCGAAGAACCTGACATCTTTTGCGTTCAAGAGACAAAAGCCCACCGCGAGCAGTGCGAACCGCCAATCGTGAATGCCGCGGGCCGCGAAAGCTTCTGGTCATCGGCTGTTCGCAAAGGTTATTCGGGTACGGCAACGTTCGTAACGAAGTCACCAAAGCACGTTGAACACGGCATCGGTCTTCCAGAGTATGATTCAGAGGGTCGTATCGTGATGACCGATCACGGCGACTTCAAGCTCTACAACATCTACTTTCCAAACGGTGGCTCCGGTGAAGAGCGCCACAACTACAAACAGCGTTTTCTCAAAGAGTTGAACGCACACTTAAACCCCACGCTCGACGCTGGCGAAAAGATCATCGTCCTTGGCGACTACAACGTGGCCCACTTTGAGTACGATGTGTATGACCCGAAGAAATTGGCGGGTGAGTCAGGCTTCCTCCCAGAAGAGCGTGCCTGGTTCGATTCGTTCCTCGCTCTCGGCTTTGTCGATACGTTCCGTCAGTTTCACCCGGATGAACGCGAGCGCT
>CAJYOV010000054.1 GCA_913776405.1 Pseudobdellovibrionaceae bacterium | reverse complement strand
GAGATCGTCTCGAAAGCACTGAACAACTAAGAGCCGTCTGGTAAAAGAAAAAAGAAAAAGGCGGCCTTTTGGAGCCGCCTTTTTCTTTTTTCTTTTACCAGACGGCTCTTAGTTGTTCAGTGCTTTCGAGACGATCTCAAACACGTTCGATGAGAGACCTGGTTTCGCAAGAATGCGCTCGAGCTCTGCTTTCACGAGAGCTTGGCGTTTCAAATCGAGTGTCTTCCATTGGTTGAAGCATGAAGCGACACGCGATGCCGTTTGCGGGTTTCGTGAATCGATATCGAGAACCTGATCGGCCACGAAGCGGTAACCTTCGCCTGAAAGGTCGTTGAAACGTACTGCATTCATGCGACCGAACGCCGTGATCAACGACGAGATCTTGTTCGGGTTATTTTTATCGAAGACCGGATCGTTCATTAACGCTTTGACGTCAGCGAGCGCGGTTTTCACGGGCGCCATCGCTTGGATCATTAGCCATTTATTCATAACGAGCGGCTCTTTATTCCACTTCTGATAGAACGCCTGAAGTTCAGCCTTACGCACGGGAGACTCAGAACGTCTCAACGCATTTAAGGCGCCAATTTCATCGGTCATATTCTTAGCGAGCTTACGTTGTTTCGCGGCACGATCGAGGTTCGATGGCTCATCGCCGATCACCAGGTAATCGAGAAGGCGAGTGCGTAACGCACGAAGGCCAGTTTTACCGATCTCTCGGCCCTCTGTTCCGTTTGCAGCAAGCTTATCGTATTGAGCCGTCATGTCTGCGCGGTATGATTTCACGATCTCGCTCGAAACATGTTCGCGCGCTTGATAGATCGCATCGACATCGACGGTCTTGAAGAATTGTGCCAAGTACTGCTCAGCCGGAAGAGACAGCATGAAGGCTTTGAAATGCGGATCAAGCCGTTCAGATTTAACAACCGGACCGAACGCTGAAACCAATTGTTCAACGCTGCGGAGATTGCGTTTCGCCTGAATGTCTTCGACGAGTCCAAGAATCGTTTTAACCGAAAGAAGCTGTGCAGCTTCCCACCGCGAAAAGGCGTCAGAGTCATTCGCCATGATGAACGCAAGCTCATCGTCAGAACGAGAGTACTCAACCTTTACGGGTGCCGAGAATTTTCTCAGAAGAGACAAGACCGGTTTCTCTTTTACGCCGACGAACGTGAACGTGTCTTCTGGTTTTCTGAGATGAAGCACGAGCGTTTTTTCGCCTGCGCCGTCGGAAACACGCGCGCCAGACTCGAGCTGAAGATCGAGATCGCGACCCTCCTTGCCCAAGAGGCCGACCGCGACTGGAATGTGATATGGCGCTTTTGTCGGCTGGCCTGGCGATGGGTTCGAGTGTTGCGCAAGTTTGACGACGTAAGTTTGTTTTGCCTCGTTGTAAGTCGTTTCGACTTTCAAATGAGGTGTGCCGGCTTGGTTATACCAAGTGTCGCGGAATTGCGTGAGATCAACGCCGTTCGCATCAGACATTGCGGCTACGAAGTCTTCCGTCGTTACGGCTTGGCCGTCGTGGCGCTTGAAGTAAAGATCCATGCCTTTGCGGAAGCCATCGCGACCGAGAATCGTCTCGATCATACGAATCACTTCTGAGCCCTTTTCGTAGACCGTCATGGTGTAGAAGTTGTCGATCGAGATGTACGACTGTGGGCGAATCGGGTGCGCCATCGGCCCTGCATCCTCGGCGAACTGATTCGTGCGGAGACGTACGACGTCTTCGATCCGGTTGACAGCTTCAGAACCAAGATCCGCAGAGAAGCGTTGGTCGCGGAAGACCGTAAGCCCTTCTTTCAACGAGAGTTGGAACCAATCGCGGCACGTGACTCGGTTGCCTGTCCAGTTATGAAAGTACTCGTGACCGACAACGGCCGTAATGCCGTCGTAATCTGTGTCGGTCGCTGTCTCTGGGTTCGCAAGAACGTAGCTTGCGTTGAAGACGTTGAGCCCTTTGTTTTCCATGGCGCCCATGTTGAATTCTTCAGCGCAGAAAATCATGAAGAGGTCGAGATCGTATTCGAGACCGTAAGTATCTTCATCCCACTTCATCGACCATTTTAGAGAATCCATGGCGTGATGGCAGCGGTCGAGAAGGACTCGGCGTGCATAGATCTGGAGTTTCACATCGCGACCAGAACGTGTGCGGAAGGTGTCTTCAAGAACGCCGAGATCGCCAGCGACGAGCGCGAACAGGTAAGCCGGCTTCTTG
>CAJYOV010000053.1 GCA_913776405.1 Pseudobdellovibrionaceae bacterium | reverse complement strand
GTTGTAAGGTGATGCCATAATGAAGATCCTCCTTGGAAGATTCATCATGGCGCGATCACGTGTGAGATACTTGAAGGGCCTGTGTAAGTTGGAACACAGACCCTACTTTTTGCGAAGCCCGTAAGCGGCGCTTCTGATCAAGGGATGTCGAAAGTTGGCTCACAGAGCTGAGCCGTGCGGCGGTTGCAACCTTCTGTCGCATCCGAGTGGCAGTAGGCACGTTTCTCAGTGCGCCACATCTTCGATGACTGGCACGTTTCGTTTGGATTTACGAAATCTCCGTCGTCATCTTCTGGCGAGATCGACGTGTTCGAGATGACCGTTCCGTTCACATCTGTCGTTGCAGGTGGTTGAGCGGAGATCGTTGAACCATCAAGCTTTAACGCTAGAGGCGAAGGCAACCAGCCCATGTTCGTCGACTGATCACCAACCGCGACTGCGTTGTAAGAGGCGCGACCATTTCCATCCACCACTTCAATCATGTAACGGCCTGGGAGCACGTTCACGAACTGCGCTTGCGAAGACGTCGTTTGCTTCGCTACGAGTTGACGGCTAAAGCGGTAGCCAAATGGGCGACCCGGCGAGAGCACTTCGTACTGACGGAAGCCGCCAACAGACGACTGAATCTGGAAGTAGCGACCGTTTTTATCGCGACCGAGAAGAGGTTCGAAGTCGAACATTTCCATGACCGACATGAAGCTTCCTTGGTTCCATGCTTTGCAGAGACGTGAGCCTTTCACAGTCAGCTCTGGCAAACGGCCTTCGCAGAATTTGTAGCTGATGGCGCGCGCACCGTTTTCGATGCCCATGTCGGGTTTCACGTAGAGATCGCCGAAGTCCCATTGCGCGAGCGCAAAAAGGCTTTCATTCATCGTGTACGTAGAAAAGAAGAGCTTCGACTGCTCGAGGTTCGAGGTCATATCACGATAGATCTTGACCTGGCCGCCAGGCGGAACCGCGATCTTTTGAAGTTCAACTGTCGTGACTTGGCCTGGGTAAACGGTGACAAACCCGTTCGACATCGAGTTCTCAAATCCGAGGATGTACATGCCCGCAGGCACAGACGTGACGCGGTCCTGACCCGGAAGCGAGAGGGGAAGATAAATTGGGTTGTTGACGTCGCACGAGTTGCGCACAGCCGCGAACGTTGAGCCGACGGGCTTTGTCTGACACGCAATCAATTTTCCACGGTTGAATCGTTGAGCAACGGGGCTCGGCGTCCCGCGCAAAACGAAGCCGCCGCTGACTTGTTGCTGATAACGGATTGAAAGACGGCGCGTTTCAAGCGGGCGGTTCCAGCTTGCGACTTCCTCCGCCATGAATTCTTCTGCGCCCGGTGAGTTTAACACGGTCGCAGGAGACGCCGAAGATCGAGCTTGCGCTACGGGTGCGTGAAACGCGAGACCCGCAGCGACTGCCGAGGCGAGAAGGGGGAGCGAGAATTTCAGTTTGTTCAAGTTCTTCATTTTCATTCTCCCTTATTACTCAGACTTGCCAGGTGACATCGCGCCCATCATGCGAACGTCTTTACCGTAGTCTTTTTCGTCGTTCGTCAGTTGGATCTGGCCGTCGTCGGTGAACGATACGCTTCCGTACACGATGTAAACCGGAATGGCTTTTGTGAGCCCTACGGTCTGAGCCGGGTTCTGATTCGGATACGAAAGAAGCTGATCAAGAGCTTGCGCGCTGTAGCGTGGCTGGTCGCGAAGTACATATTGAAGCAAGGCAAGTGGGTTCTTCACGCGGATACAGCCCGAGCTGATAAAGCGGTCATCGCGCTCGAACAACTCACGAAGGGCTGGGTCGTGATTCACGTTTGTATCGTGCAAATAGATCGCTTGGTTGTTGATCGCGAGATTGAACTTCACAACACCTAAGCTGTTCATCGGACCCGGCTCCTCGCGGAATCGGTACGGTGGCAGCGTGTTGTTATAGAGCTTCCAGTTGATCGATGACGCTGGAACGATCTGGTTATTCTTATCGAAGATGACGACTTTATGTTTGTCGAGGTAGTTCGGGTCTTCTTTTTGAGACTTCACCATCTCGCGAACGTTGTTATCAGGTGGATTCCAGTATGGGTTCAAGACGACGGAGTTCATGCTGTCGACCATGTCGGGCGTTGGCTTCAAGCGTTTACCGTTAATGGTATCCATCTCGAGGACTTTCACGCCGTATTCAACGACATCAAGCTCTTGGCGCGCTGTATTCACGAAGATGTAACGGTCGCCGAGCGAACGTGGGAGAAGGCGCCATTTATCCATCGTCGTGCGAATTTGATTGATCCGTGTCGCAACTGGAATGTTGAGGACGCGGAAGCCTTGAGGTCCAATGGCGCCGTCGCTTCCAAGCTTATGATTTTTTTGAAAGACGATTGCGGCTTGTTTCAAGTTCGCATCGTAAATCGTGCTCGTGTTTGAACGCTCGTACTCAGGCAAAATTCCGAGGTCGACAAGGCGTGAGCGCAGCTTTGGAACGTCGGGGCTGTTCACGCCAGGTTTCAACGTCGCAGTGCCAGCCATCGTTGGCCAACCGCCGTTTGCTTGAATCTGTTTGAACTTCGCCAGCGCTTGCTCGAGCATCTTGTACTGCGGATGCTGAGGAGCCAGCGACTGAAGCCCTTGCGCCATGTCTGCGCCTGGGCGAAGCGTGTTGTTGAGAGCTGCGAATTCAGTGAAGTCACGCTTCTTGTAAAGGGTCGAGGTGTCGATCAGCTGCGGCTGCGAGCGACCGGTGTTGAGGTGACGAGCGAGTGTAACGTAACTGTTCATGAGAAGCAGTTCGAGGTCCGCAAGTGTTTGCGGATCCGTCGCACCCATGCGTGCGTCCATTTCTGTCGACCAGTAGTCACGCGGGTCGAGACCCATCGAGATCACCGTTTGCGTGAAAAGGATTTTTGCGTTCGCGCCTTGCTGCGTGAGTCCACCATCCATCACGAAGGCCGGGTTGTTGTTTCTGAGTCGGTAGATGTTGCGAACAACTGACGACTGCACGGTCGCGTTTCCGATGTCTGTCGAATGCGTGCTGAGTTTCTGCGTCAGGATCTGTTGGATCATCGGCGAGCTCGGTGCCGACGACGGGCTTGGATCATAATTCGGTCCGTTAATCGGTGCCGGGCGATAGTTGTAACCAGGCGACGCGAAACGAAGGTAGTCGGCATAGAGATCGAACTGCCCGTAATTCACGCGACCAGAGCCGTAGCTACTGGTGCTTCCGTAGGACGGTTGGCTGCCGTAGGCGAGGCCGGTGTTTGGATCGACTTGGCGAATCGGTCGTGTCGACTGCGTCGAGCCGTAGCCGCCGGTGGTGCCATAGCCGCCGGTGCTTCCGTATTGCGAGGGCGCTTGGTACGGAGTTGGGTAGGGCGTCGGGTACGGGGTTGGATACGGCGTCGGGTAAGGTGTCGGCACCGTCGCTGGCTGCGATTGCGTTTGGCCGTTTTTGTCTTTCTTCTTTTTCTTCTTAAAGATGCCGAACAAGTCCGCATGTGCAGGATCACTGAATGCCATCAGACCAATCACGGTCGCAACGGCCAGAGCGCTTGATCGCTTCATGTTCTTCTTCACGTGCAGACTCCTCGTCGAACAAATTCGACTCACGATTCTTTGGACCCCTCGTGCAAGAGCAAGCCCGAGACCGTCTCAATCCGAGAGCCAAAACCGAAAAGTTCCGCACTCTTGCGCTCTTACCGGCACTTCACCGCTCTGTCGAACTCCCGATCACAAGTGACGTTTGTGGGCCGTTTCGGGGCTTCGTTTTTTCGGCGGGGTTGGCTGGTTTGGGGGTTGCGTGGGTGCGTGGATGAGTGGCGGGCGATGATGGTCGGTGGCTTGAGGCTGGAGGCTGGAGGCTGGAGGCTGGAGGCTGGAGGGTTGGGGACTGCAGGTTTGGCGGCAGAAAATGGGTCTTAACCTTAAGACAGATCTCTCAATCGGCACGCCTTTCCGCACCAAACACAAATCACTTCCGATTCAAACGCGCACCTTCGCGACCAGCTATTCTCGCCTGCCTCACGCGTGACGTTGATTTCGATTCATGCGCGTGAAGTTGGTTTCGGTTCATGCGCGTGAAGTTGGTTTCGATCCATGCGCGTGAAGTTGGTTTCGATCCATGCGCGTGAAGTTGATTTCGATCCATGCGCGTGAAGTTGATTTCGATCCATGCGCGTGAAGTTGAT
>CAJYOV010000052.1 GCA_913776405.1 Pseudobdellovibrionaceae bacterium | reverse complement strand
TTGTCTTTCGTGATGCCCGCGTTGTTCACGAGGCCATCAAGATTGCCCCACGTCTCTGCAATTTGACTAAACGCTGACTCTACCGAAGCTTCGTCTGCGATATTCAATTGAAGAAGAAGGTGGCCTTCACCTGGCAACGAAGCTCTTACCGCCTCAGCGCTCGCTGGATTCGATGCGTATGTAATCGCGACGGTGGCACCTTCTGCGGCCAAACGTTTGGCGATGCCAGCGCCAATACCGCGGCTCGAACCAGTAACTAGGATTTTCTTTCCCGCAAAACGGTTTGCGTTCAAGCCTGTCTCCCGACGTTAAATCGTGACTGACGTCTTGAGAGCTGCCTCAAGTGTCTTAATGTCGTCTAAAGCGTTGATATTGAACGGACTTGGGGCCGCACTGTCAATTTTTTTCGCGAGGCCCGCGAGGACCTTTCCTGCGCCAAATTCGATCGTTTGCGTGACGCCCAGATCTTTAAAGCGAGCCATGCACTGTGTCCAGCGAACAGCACCGGAAACCTGCTTTACGAGGTTCTCACGGAGAGTGTTAGCGTCCGTTGCCTCTTTTGCGGTCACGTTCTGAACGATCGGCCACTTGGCCGTCGAGAACGGTGTGTCGTTTAAGACAAGACGCATCTCTTCTTCAGCAGGCTTCATGAGGCTGCAGTGGAAGGGTGCCGAGACGGCTCGGGGAATCAAGCGCATGCGTGGCGTCTCAGGCGCGAAGAGTTTCATCAACTCTTCGGACTTCTGATTTGCCATCAAAAATTCGATCGCCTTTTGCGAACCGCTGATCACGATCTGACCAGGTGAGTTGTAGTTCGCTGGCTCTAGCGGTTTGTGGCCGGAACCTTCTTCTGCGAATTTGCAGAGTTTTAAGACTTGGTCATCGGTCAAATTCAAAGTGGCAACCATGCCGCCTTGGCCGACTGGGACCGCTCGTTGCATCGCCTGCCCACGAACCCGAACAGCTCTTAAGCCGTCCTGGAAGCTCATCGCGCCAGCCGTCACAACCGCAGCGTACTCGCCAATCGAATGACCAGCGGCCGCGCCGATTTTCACGCCGAGTTCTTGTTCGATGACTCGAAAGGTAGCCGTCGAAACGAGAAGGAGAGCCGGCTGCGTATTCTCAGTGAGAGCGAGAGCCGCGTCGGGTCCCTCGAAGCAGAGCTTCTTGAAATCGAGCTTTAACGTGTCGCTAGCTTCTTCGAACGTTTGTTTCGCGATTGCAAACTCATCGAAGAGGAACTTGCCCATTCCAACTTGCTGGCTGCCCTGACCTGGGAAAAGTGCGCCCCACATCGCTTAGTACCTCATCAACAGGCTGCCCGATGTCAGACCTGCGCCGAACGCCGTCAGAAGAACATTCTGACCGCGCTTGATACGACCATCTCGAACCGCTTCGTCGAGCGCGATTGGAATCGTCGCGGCTGACGTGTTGCCCGTGTCTTGAACGTTCACGACGACTTTTTCTGGTGGAATACCGAAGTACGAACCAACCGCGTCGATGATGCGAAGATTGGCTTGGTGAGGGATCAACCAATCAACTTGGTCCATCTTCATCTCGTTTGCATCGAGAGCCTCTTGGCAGAGGTTGCTCATCGTGCGAACGGCGTTTTTAAAGATCTCGCGGCCTTTCATCTTAAGGTACTGAGAGTTTGTCTCGAGCACTTCTTGTGAGAATGGCATTTTCGAGCCACCGGCTGCTAAGATGAAGAGATCGCCGAGTGAGCCGTCAGCCGCCAAGTGCGCGCTGTAGACTTTCGACTCTTGATCGTCTTTTGCGCGCTGAACGACAACTGCGCCCGCGCCATCGCCAAACAGAATGCACGTGTCGCGCTCTTTGTAGTTCACATAGCGGTGCAAGACTTCAGCGCCGACGACGAGCACGTTTTTGTACATGCCGGAGCGAACGAACTGGTCAGCGATCGTGAGACCGTAAACGAAGCCAGAGCAAGCTGCAGCGATATCTAATGCGCCAACGGGACGCGCGCCAAGTTTGTGCTGAAGAACACACGCTGCGGAAGGCATCGGCTGATCGGCCGAGGCCGTGCAGCACAGACTGAAATCGATTTCTTGTGCGGTCGTTCCAGCGGCTTCGAGAGCACGTTGTGCCGCGATGAGAGCCAGATCGGTCATCGCTTGATCGGGAGCTGCGATGTGGCGCTGACGGATCCCCGTGCGCTCGACGATCCATGCGTCCGATGTGTCGACCAATTTTTCGAGGTCGGCGTTTGTGAGAAGTTTTTCTGGAAGATAAGAGCCGGTACCGGCAATACGCGAACGATAAGATGAGCTAGCTTGAGCTGTCATTCCCTGACCTTTCATGAGGCCCTCTGTTAAGGTCTTAGAGGATTTGAATTTAAGAGGCTGGAGCATAAGCCCCAACGCGAAACGGGCGATTGGATCGCCCGTTTGTGAGAAGTCATTTACTGATCGCGGCCGCTCTGAAAGAGCGATTACGCTTTTGCAGCAACGACTTCTTTGCCTTTGTAGTAACCGCAAGACGCGCAAACGTGGTGTGGCTTCACGAGCGATTGGCAGTTCGGGCAGTTTACAGTTGTAACGCGCTCAAGGAAGTCGTGTGAACGGCGCATGTCGCGGCGTGAGCGTGATGTACGTTTCTTAGGAGTAGGCATGTTCGTCTCCGGTTCGGCTTGGTCCCAGCAAGTCGTTCGACACTAAATCGAACCGCCGAGTCTAAGTCATGGTTTTCACAAAGAAGCGAAAATCTAAACCATTCGTGATCAAAATCAAGCATTTATTGCGCCTTCCCAAAGTTTCCTCGCTGTTCTGAGACGCCGTGATTTCGCAATGAGGACTACCAAAGCGGTCGAAGTTAGCTGCAGAAGCGCTTTTGGTGGCTCCAGAGCGATTCAGTTGAGCTAGCAACTATGAGTGAGTCCAAACGATTTGCCGCCCATTTTTTCGACACATGTAGAGCTCAAAGAGGTTCGACCCAAACGATTCGGGTTGAGACACGCCTAAAATTGAGATGACGATACCTGGTTTTGGCAGGCCGCTTGCTTCGTAGAAACATGAAAGCATCGGCTCACGAACTCGAAGCGGGAGGTCTCAAATGGCGCGCATCACACCTAAAACCCTGGTTTTCGGAACTCTCCTGGCTCTGAACCTGGGCTTCGCCCCATCCGCCTACGCCGGTAACATTGATCTGATCAATGCCGCTCTCAATTCATCATTAGAAGAGCGCGCCCAAGTCACGGATGAATACAAATCGAATGAAGCTGCCGAGCGCCCCGACGATCACTTCGCTCAGCGCGTTCACAACGATCGCATGGAACTCACAATCAATGGCGAGCTCAATGGCGGTGGCGGTAGTGACAATCTCAAAGATTTCGATAGCCCCGGCCGCCTCTACCGCGAACGCCACATCGAGGCCAAGCTCGATAACGAAGTGAAATCGATCGACCGCGAATACGCCAAAACTCTTCCACCCATGAAACGCGTGAAAGACAAAGAAGAAGGCTTCCAATACTCCGAAGCTAAACTCCGTAACTAGAAGGTGCCAGTTTCCTTTATGCAACTGTTCGCGTCAGACTAGGCCCCTAAATATTTTGCGTTTCCCGAAGCTCGCCCCACGGCGAGCTTTTTCTTTTTCAGGCAAGTGTTTCAGGCGTTGAAACACTGTTTCAACGAAACACTTTACCTTGAGTAAGCAGATCAGGCATGTCTCTCGGCATGACACTGGCCCAAGACTTTCTCACAAGCGAATACGAAAAGCGGAAGAAGCTCAATTCGAGCTTTTCGCTTCGATCTTTCGCTAAGTGGCTGGGTGTCAGTCCCGCGCAACTTTCACAGATGATGGCAGGGACGCGCGCGATCACACCGGAAAGTTTAGCGAAGATCGTCGATAGAGTCGGGGTCTCACCGAGTGAACGTCATGAGCTGCTTGCCTCACTCGTTTCACCAACAACGCCAGCCTCAACAGAACGCCAACGTTTGGCGGACGACGAATTCCGACTGATTGCGGATTGGTATCATCTCGCAATCTTGAGTCTCACAAAAACGAAAGGCGCGAAAGCAGATCCACGGTGGATCGCGAGACGTCTCGGCATCTCCGTCGATGATGCGAACAAAGCGCTCTCAAGGCTTTTGCGGCTGAAGATCATCGAGACCAGTCCCAAATTTCGACAGATTTCACAACCGTTCGAGGTGACATCCGACATTCCTTCAGAGGCGATTCGACGTTACCACA
>CAJYOV010000051.1 GCA_913776405.1 Pseudobdellovibrionaceae bacterium | reverse complement strand
ACGTCGATGAGGTTTCTCACGCCAGCGAGCGTACGCTCGGTTGAGCCTTTTCCGCCGCGAGTTGGTCGGCTCGCATCGTTGATTTCTTTCGGACCGTCGATCGAGACTGTGACGTTACACTTCATCGAAGCAAGGACTTCTGCGATTTCAGGTGTGGCGAGCGTTGCGTTCGTGACGATGTCGTAGCGCAAGTCGATGTTACGACCCGCAACTTGAAGTTTAGAGAACCGGTGAATAGCGCGAAGCGCCTCAGGTGCGAGTAAAGGCTCGCCTCCCAAGAAAGTGAACTTAAAAGCGCCGCCGTTCGGTACGTCATGAAGAAGCATGCGGATCTGTTCGTAGATCACGTCGAGATCGACTTCTTTCATCGGATCGCCGAACGTGCCGTCGCCGCCCGCTGCACAGTACGTGCATTTCAGATTGCAGAGCTGGGCCACATTGATGGCAAGGGAGCGAACGCCGCCAGGGAGTTTGGCGTCGACGACTTCGGCGTCGACTTCATCGTTCCAGGCGCGAAGTTCTTGGCGAGCTTCGTCGAGGTTTGTGGCCGCGACGGCTGGCTCACCCGGAAGGCGGAGAGCTTGCCAAACAAACGCGTCGAGCTCGGCGACCTGAAGGTTGTGAGCATGAAATCCCACCACCCGGCCTTTCCGAGTTTTCATTGCGACGATGTTGTCTTGGCGAACCAGTTCCAATGTACTCCATCCCGTGACGCGTCCAGGCGCAATCTGACACCAGAGACACGAATCCAGTTAGGAGTAGAGCAAAAAATTGGCCAAGCTTTTCGGTGTCATTTCGACCGCGACAGTCGGCGGTCGAACTTGCCTCGCTCGACGGAGGAAGAGCTGTGATTAAGGGGCGCCTGGGAGTTGAAGTGTCACCTGGCATTTAGGGCTGAGATCGCCTTGTGGGTAGCCATGATAGCCCCAGCAATAGATGTTTTGCCCCACGCGCGCGCGGCTCTTGTCTTGGGGGGCCTCTTTGATTCCGGCTTTGCCCATGAGGTCGTAGATGACTGCTGATGCTGCGTCGGGAATGTCGACAGAGACGTTTGGACCATTTAGGCCGTCGCTGTCAGGCGGATCGATGCGAACCGTAACGTGTAGATCCTTTTCTTCGCCTGGCTTCAAGGCGATGAAAAACGAGTACATCAATTCGGGCACGGTGCTTTGCCAGCCCCAGATCTCGCCGCCAGGGCTTGCGTAGCTGGTCGAGCCAACGCTGCCTTGTGGTGGCAGGCCGCCTTTCACCATGTAGCTGAGTAACTCTTCGGTCGCGCCTTTTGGGAAGCCGCTGAAGTAAAGATTGAGGCCCTTCTCACCCGGTTGAATTCCAAATTGATCGGCATGAGCAACGGGGCTGACAAGAAGAGGGCTAAGAAGAAGAGCGACTGTGATAAAGACTTTCATCTGACTGTCTCCAGAGATTTTGGTTTGGCAGCGTTAAAAAGATCGAAGCATTGAAGATTCACTTGAACGAAATCGGTCGCCTTTTGCTCAAGGCCTACGGCTGTGAGGTTTTCAAAGAGCGCTCGGATTTCGCCGTGGAGATCGCCTAGGCGTTTTGGGTCGGCTGTGAACGTGTGACTGTAGAATTTCGACGTCGCATAAGACGTCTCGAAGGCAGTCTGTGAGAAGTTGAGAAGCTGTTGCAGAATTTTTCTCTGGATGCCACCGCGATCGTTCGGATCATGAACGACAAGAGCATCAAGGTTCATGCGGAGGACGGAATCAGATTCTTCAACGACGCCTGTTCTGATGAGCGCATCGAGTTGCAGATCGAGTTCGCTTGATTTCATTTGTAAGCGCTTCACGAGCTGGTCGCGCGTGAGATCTTCTGGCGACGCAGCGAGGACTGCGATCAATGGCATCAACCGCCAGTCGAGCGCGGCCTCGGTGGCATTCCGTTGCGGTGAAGTCGTTTTGGCTGCAGGCACTTTGCGGATCTGCGCCTGGTTTTCAGAAACGGATTTCTTCAAACGCGAGAGTTTTCGGCTGTAATAGTTTTTGTCTTGGTCCGTCTCGACAAGATCTCGGAGAGCGAGGCACTCGAAAGCTTCGTGTTCTGTCGCTGACATCTTCGCGAGACCGGCAATGCGGTGAGCGCATTCCAAAGAGAGCGTTCTCTTACCTGCAAGCACCATTTGAAGGTAACTTGCAGAGCGAAGGCTGCACTCTTTGGCAAACGTTGCGTAGCCAAACTTTGCATCCGTCGACTTTCGGAAGTCGTAGAAGTGCTGGACGTAGTCGGTCGCCGACTTGAATTTGATTGGCGACCTGAGAGAGACGGGTTTTGCGCGTTTCATCGTTAACCCGACTTAATTGTGAATCGTTCCGCCGCCGCCACCTGCTGGTGGAAGTACTAGGAAAGAGAGTCCCGACAGTTTTGTGAAGTCTTGAGCGAGCGTTTCTTGATTCAGATCGTCCCAATTGCGTTGAGCACAAGAAAACGAGCCTTGAATCAATAAGTCGGCCGCGTCGGTGCCAAACCATTTGATTGAAAGATCTGAGCAGCGAAGGGACTGGGCTGAGGACGCGTCTCTAAAAGCGGCGTTCATAGCTTTGAGTGTCGTTTCGAGTTCGCGAGCGGGTTTATCAGCTAGGCCCGGGAGGCGTGATTGATAAGAATACCAGTACGGGTTGAAAATGGGTGCGACTTGAGCTTCAGCGACCGATACGGCCTGCGTGAAAGCGACCGTTGAAAGTAGAATCGTGAACGCTAAGAGTGATTTCAACATTTGAACCTCGTTGTTGCAGCTTCAGTAGCCGCAGAGGTGCTGCCGAGGCAACGCCCTTACGAGAGTGTTGAAATCATTTTTTTCACTTTTAGTGAACGGCCAGCGAGCGGGGTCTCGGGCGTGAAAAGACTAGCCAGATCGGGCGTTGGGACTCTGGCTAGATTCCCTGAGGTCTATTCGCCGCTTGGAGAGTCGCTGCTAACGTGAGGCGCTTGGCCTTGCTTAAACACGAGTGTGACAGGCCCGTCGTTTTTCTCGAGGTCTTTTTCAGGAAGACCGAAGGCGACCAACTGATCCAGTGAGAAGGTGACGGTCTCAGTGCCTTCGGGCCAGGCGAAATCTTCATTCGGGAACGTTGAGGCATACGACTTCATGTACTGCGTCCACATCGGAACGGCGCCTGAAGTGCCCGTGAGTTTGTGTTTCGTATTGTCGTCGTAACCGACCCAAACGATTGCAACGTGAGACGGTGTGAACCCGGCGAACCAAGCATCTTTTTCGTCGTTAGTCGTACCGGTTTTGCCGGCAGCGGGGTGAGTGAAGCCGGATAAGCGTGCACCTCGCGCCGTTCCGCTAACGAAAGCTTGCTTCATCGCGCCGATCAACTCTGCGTCGGCATCTGCCGGAGCCACTTGATCGACGGACGTGAGATGCGTGAAGAGCTCGCCGCCATTCAGATCGACGACGCGCTCAATGAGAGTGACGGGAACCTTTTTGCCGAAGTTTGCAATCGAGCTGTAAGTTTGAAGCACTTCAAGCGGCGACAGCTCGAAGGCGCCAAGGGTGATCGATGGAAGTGGTTTCAAATTCGACGTCACGCCTAAAGCTCTCGCTGTTTCGACCACTTTTTCAGGAGTCACCGACATACCGAGATTTACCGTAGCTGCGTTCAGAGATTCTTTAAGCGCGTAGTACATCGGAACGTCGCCGTTATACTTGCCGCCGTAGTTCTTAGGTGTCCAGACTTGCCCCTCGAATTTGTGAGTTGTCGCTTCATCCTTCAAGAGAGTCAGCGGCGTGTACGGGCCGCCATCTGGCGCGACACCAGACTCATAAGCTGCAAGGTGAACGATAGGCTTCATAACAGAGCCGACTTGGCGGTGAGCATCGATGGCGCGATTGAATTGGGTTGCGGTGTATCCACGCCCGCCGACGAGAGCTTGAATCGACCCAGTTGACGGGTTGACGCTGATCAAGACGGCTTCGAGAGATTTGCCTTTTTCTTTAATCGATTTGATGAATTTGTTTGTTGTCTCCAGTCGATCAAGCCCTTGCCTCACAGCAAGATGAGCGGCCTCTTGCGCGCGAAGGTTCAACCCTGTGTAGATCCGCGCGCCATTTTCGAGATCGATGCCTCGGCCATCGAGTTCGCGTCGAACCGCTTGAACGTAATAAGGCGCTGGTTCTGTCAAGCTGCGCTCAGGTTGAGTTGGCAGAGGTGTCGCAAGCGCGTCTTTCTCTCGCGCTTCGTCAATGAAGTTGAGCTCGCGCATGCGTTGAAGAACAAGCGAGCGGCGTTTAAGCGCTCGGTCGGGATGTCGAATCGGGTTGTAAACTCCAGGGCCATTCAAAACACCGGCGAGGAGAGCGCACTCAGGCAAGTTCAAAGTGCGAAGTGGTTTTCCGAAGTAATGTTGCGAAGCCGCTGCGAAACCGCGGACTTCGAACGGACCGTTTTGGCCCATGTAAATGAGATTGATGTAGGTCTCAAGAATGTCGTCTTTGGACGCGTGTCGTTCGACGAGAAACGCCATCGCGATTTCGATGAACTTTCGTTTGAACGTGCGTTCATCGGTCAGGAAGTAGTTTTTGACGAGCTGTTGCGTGATGGTACTTCCGCCTTGAGCGCGGCGACCCGAGCGAAGGTTTGTGTAAACCGCGCGGAGAAGGCCTGTGAAGCTGATGCCGGGATGTTCGTAGAATTTGTCATCTTCAATCGCGAGCAGGGCATTTAAGCAAATGGGCGGAACGTCGCCGCCCGCAATCGTGACGACATTTCTGAGAACAGGTTTGTCACCGTAATACTGTGCGAACAGTTCAGGTTCGATCGTTCCATGCGGCAAGGTCTGGCGTGATTCTTTGTCGTATACGCCTACAACGGTTCCGTCAGCGGCGAGTGCGATGATTTGAGCGCGTTCTTCAGTCGGATTCGTGACTGGCGCGGAGTTCGCGGTGCCTCGATTCACGAACACCACGCACTTTACGATCGATTGTGCTGTTACGGCCGCAGCTGCGGTGTCGTTCATTTGGGCATCGAGCGAAGGTTCGGGTGTCGCAGTGGCGATGACTTCTCCGAGATGTTGAAGGCAGTCGCCACCGGACCAGATCGAGTAATCACCGCCGCGCATCGATTGTGAAAAATCGCGTTTGACGAAGGCTCTCCGAACAAAAACATCTTCCAGTAAGTTTGCAGGATAGCGAGAGCCTGCGCGGATTTCTTCAGGCGCGGAATAAAACTCAATCGGGGGCGCGAATCGTTTTTCAGCGAAACGCTGCGCGATATTGCGATCCAGGCGAATCAACCAGACGATGCCGACGATCACGATCACACCGACTAGGGACACGATCGCAATCAAGGTCTTGCGCACTCGAGGTTGTTTTAGAAACTCCCTGAAGCGTTGAGCACGTGGAGGAGACGGTGTCGGTGTCAGATCGCTTGATGATTCATCCATGCTTCGATCATGGCCTCTTCGCCTTGCGTTGTCTACGGTAGCGACATGTGGGGAATCTTGACAGACGAACGATCCTCGCGATTAGTCATTGGGTCTGAAGATTCAAATTTGAAGGAGCGATTTCTCATGGCGAAGAAGCCTGCCAAAAAAGCAGTCCCTAAAACGAAACCAAAAGCTAAAGCGAAGGCTGCGCCTGCTGCGAAAAGCAAAGCTGCTACAAAAAAGGCTGCGCCGAAAAAAGCTGCGAAGTCTGCTCCCAAGAAAGTGGCGCCAAAAAAAGTTGCGAAGAGTATCGTGAAAAAATCGGCTGCGTCTCTGAAGACCGCGACTAAGGCTTCAGGCAAGGCGAAGGCGGCGAAAGCGTCAGCGGGCGAAAAAGCGAAGACGCCTGCCGCAAAGAAAGCCACAGCTCCGAAATCGACAACGAAAACAAGCACTGTGAAGAAGGTTGCAGCGGTGGCGGCAGGTGCCGTTGCGGTTGCGTCGGCAGCGGTGCTCGCTCGTTCTGGAAAGTCGGCTCAGAAATCGCCTAGCCAAGGCGCTTCAGATCTCTCGAAGCTTGTTTCGCCTTTGGATGATCGCATCTTGGTAGAGCTCGTTGAAGTTGCAGACCGCACTCCGGGCGGCCTCTTCATCCCTGACTCTGTTGACCGGAGCGAGCGCCACAAACAGGGCAAAGTTGTCGCAGTTGGCCGCGGTCACACCGATCGTAAGGGTCGTTTGCGTCCGCTCGACGTTCAGCTAGGCGACACCGTTCTTTTCGACCACTACATGGGTTCGGAACTCGAGATCGCAGGCAAGAACGTGATCGTGATTCGCGAGGGCCAGCTTTTAGGTGTCGTAAAGCCTTGAAAACAGGCTCTGGCAGCGGTTTTTAGCCCGCAACTGACAGAATGTATTGTAATGTATGGCAACGTAATGTTTTCATTGACTGGAAAGCGGCCGTTGCAGGACCTTTTCACCATTCGAGGGAGATACTCATGGGATTGAGCGCACAGCGCTTCCTAGCTTCGGTCGTTACGACAGCTGCGGCTGTAACTGCAGTTTCGTCAGCCGCTTCAACAGCGACAGCTGCTGATCTAACTTGGGGCGGTACTTACCGCGCCGAAGCCAACTGGATCAAAAATCCAGAGCTCGGTGGCCCAGAGTCAAACAAAGCTTACTTGCTTCACCACTTGATTCTCGCGCCGAAGCTCGTTGTTGCTGATGGCATCACGGTTTACTCGCGTCTCGATGTGCTGAACAACAACCTGCCGAATTCGTCGGGCCAAGTTGCCGGCGATGTTTTTGGTAACGGACCGGGTTCAGGTGTTGCGACTTCGACGTCGACATCGAATTCAGATCCACTTTCACGTGCACAAACCCGCAGCGCCATCGACCTCACGTCGCTTTACGTTTCGTGGGCGCATGAGTTCGGTCAGCTCGTCGTCGGTCGCACACCGATCCACTTCGGTCTTGGTACGACCTTTAACGCAGGCACGGGCCTCTTCGATCACTTCATCGATACAAAAGATATCGTTGGCTACAAGATCGTCTTTGGAAACCTCTCGGTCTTCCCAATGATCGGCAAAGTTAGCGAAAACAATCTCGGTGCAAACGACGATGTGAACGACTACATCCTTCACGCACAGTACGACAATCCAGAGACTGAATTGTCGATCGGCGCGATCTACCAGCTTCGCACGGTCGGTACAGCTGGCAACAACTTGCCAGTTAACGGTGTTATCGGTGGGGTCCCATCTACGACAGCCGCAGACGCGCCGATGAATCCGACTGGACCAACGGGTGTTACACGCACGTCGGGCGGCAACTCATCCCTGATCGGTGCCTTCATTAAACGTAAAGTCGGCAACTTCACAGTCGGTGTCGAAGGCGACTTCCTCTCGGGTAAAACGGGCCTTTCAGCAAACGGCACTGAAGTTGACCTCGGCGGTTACGGTGTTGCTGCTGAAATCGGTTGGGCGCGTGAGTCGTCGAAACTCTCGGGTAACCTGAAATTCGGTATCGCTTCAGGTGATGATCCGAACTCGACGAAGTACGAGGGCTTCCAATTCAGCCGCAACTACGACGTCGCTCTCTTGATGTTCAACCACCCACTCGGTCAGCGCGACTTCCTTCGTACACAAGCGCTCACCGGCAGTGTTGATCCATCGTCAGCTTCAAACGCAACAGACGTTCGTAACACGATCGACTCTGAAGCGATCAGCAACACGATCTATGTAGCTCCAAGCTTACAGTATCAATGGAAAGACACTTTCTCATTTGGTGGAACGATCGCGTACGGTATGCTCACCGAAGAGCCGATCGTAAACGGCGATTCTTCAAAAGATCTCGGTTTTGAATTGGATCTGAATCTGACGTGGAAGCCTTACGAGCGCCTCACGTGGATCACGCAAGCGGGTTTCCTCTTCCCAGGTTCAGCATGGACTGGCGGAGGACTTCCGGGTCTCGACAACAGTTTTGCATACGGTTTAGTTACCAAGGCCGCCATCAGCTTCTGACATCTTAGTACGACATCTCTGAACACAGCTTAGAAGACATCACGATTCGCATCTTTGACGTGATGGCGGAGCAGGGCCCCAGGGGGAGTAATCCCCCTGGTTTTTTTTTTGCTTTTTTACGGAGTAAGCGCGGGCTTCAAGTCACCCAGTTTACTGCTGGCTTCCGTGGACACGCTTGGTGAAATCAACTGCGCTTGCACGCAAGGATTCATCGGCATCGCGATCGGTCTTCGCTTGTTTGAACTCAGGCAATTCTGAGTCTCGTGGGTCCAGCGGTCTTGGTTGTTGCAGTTTGGCGTTAACGTAAGGGCGTGCCTGCTCGAGCGCTTCAAGTTGAATCAAGATCGAGCGACGCATGATCGGGTCGGACGTTTTAGCCAACTCCTCTTTCCAATGCGCCACCCAAGTATTTACGTTTTCCGTACGTGCATGGGAAACCGAAACCGTGCGAATCGCACGAATCGGTTTGTCGAGTCGCGGCCCCGAGTCGAGGACGGGTTTTGAGTCGAGCGTCGGCTTTGAGTCGAGAACTGGCGCAGCCGAAGCTGTCGTGACGAATAGGAGAGATGCGCTGAGGGCGACGATGACGAGCGCGAAATCTTGCGCAAAGTCTCTGAGAGTTTGTTTCATCGTGAGCCTCCGGTGTTCAAAGGTCTAAAGAGCTAAGAGCGGGAATTTCAATCGGGGTACTTCGAGAGCTGCA
>CAJYOV010000050.1 GCA_913776405.1 Pseudobdellovibrionaceae bacterium | reverse complement strand
CGTGGGAATGAGCCCGTACAGTGACGTACTAGATTCGACCAACGGTCGAATCGTGAGATTGCCGAAAAACGAAGTTCGGCCTGGGTATGTAAGATATGAGCTTAGAACGAGACCGTCGTCGCGATCGCCATCGCGACGGCGCAAGCCAAGAGGGCTGCTTTCATCATGCATCCAGACCATTCGGTTGCGAGTTCCATTGCCTCTCTCCTGTTAATTGGCTCAAGGGTGTGGCGTCGTCGCCGTGGCTCACACCTGAGCTCACGTGGCAACAAGCCACCAATGCCTTTTTGAAAAGCAAATCCCTTGCCGCACTCGCGAATGGGCACAGTCGATTAAAAGCCCTGATGAGGCGAAGGGACGTGTAAATCATCCCCAGAGAGGAATGAGGAGCGGGGCCATGCGGGGCCGTTCCGGCCCTATTCGAGACCTAACAACTTCAAAAGATCGGATGTTTTCACGTTCTCAGGCGGCGCTTGAATGCCGCGAACGAGAAGTGGTACGAGCAGTTCATCGCTTGTAAACCCGCCGTGATTACCTACATAATCACCGCTGAAATCGATACCGTCGTTTGTTAGCAGCAAAAGATCTGGTGCATTTGGCGATCTGAAATAGTCTTCGATTGCGGGCCAAAGTAAGTCTTCGTTACCAGTCAATGGAGCTTCCGTTCGTGTGAACGTTTCGAGGCCGTCCTGAGTTTTGAGAATCGTCGCTTTTAAGTCTTTTGCTTGAAGAAGTTCTCTAGCGAATCCGCGCTTCGCACTCAGTGAGTAGCTAGTTGGAAATGTCAGCGTTGCGATGCGGTTGTCTTGAACGAGTTGGATGGTCCGATCGAGTCGTGTCACAAGTGATGAAACATCGAGGCTTCGCTCAATTTTCTGAGAGCCGTGGTCAGATGTTAAAACGACATTATACGCTTGGGATGAGTCTTCTGTTTTCGATTCCAGCGTTGAGAAGAGTGACTGTAGTCGAGAATCCAACGTTTCTAAATAGTCTTGAACTCGAGAGTCGTCGGGGCCGAACGAGTGCGAAAGTGCATCGACGCCAATAAGATGTAGAAAAACGAAGCGGGGCCATGTCTCGGCCTCCGTGCGAGTCAGTAAGTAATCGAGAGATTCGATCGAGTGACGATCGATCTCATCGTAGCGTTCTTCGATGTAATGAAGACCGGCATCCACCGACTTTTCAACATGGGCGGTGGTGTCCGTTGGAAAAGGATAACTGTAGCTAACGGATGTTAAGTTTTTGGCTCGAAGGCGACTGAAGACTGTTTGGTCTTCGACGAGCTGGTCGAGAGTGCGCCATGAGAGAACGTTTTCGAAATTGACGAGATCGCCATCGATCAGAATGCGATTGCCAATCACACCGTGCTTGGAAACGGGAAGTCCGGTCAAAATCGAAGTTAAATTCGGATAAGTGAGAGACGGGAAGGCCGCACGAGCTAATTGAAATTTGAAGCCTGATTCTGTTCCGAGGGAGAAAAAACTTCGGAGCGAAGGCACGCGCTTTTTCCTGAGGCCAGTAGACAGAATGTCTTTCGATAAGCCATCGACCAAAACGAAAACAGTGGTGATCTTCTGGTGCTCGAGTTTGCGATTTGACCCAAGCGCTTCTTGATAATCGCGACCCACGCCGCCGGTCGTTTGACACGCCGGAAGAACCGCCAGCGCGATCAAAAGAGACATAAGAAAAAAGAAAAGGGAGGCTTGGGAGCCCCCCTTACGAAATCGGTGATTCATCAGCCGAGAAGTTTCAAGGCCAAGTTCGATGAATTGTTCGCTTGAGCGAGAACCGAAACACCAGCCTGTGTCAGGATGTTGTTCTTAGTCAGCTCAGACGATTCTGCAGCGATGTCGGCGTCACGAATACGTGAGTTCGCAGCCGAGTAGTTCTCGTCAGCGATTGCGATGTTCGCAGTCGTTGACTGGAGACGGTTCTGCATAGCACCGAAGTTTGCGCGGATCGCGTTGACCGAGATGATTGCTTTATCAACCGCGTCGATCGACGTTTGCGCCATTTCTTTCGTGCCAGTGCCTTCAGCTTGCAAACCGAGCGATGCGAGGCTTGCGTTAGCTGCAGAGGCGTTGAACGAAATACGGTCTTTGAATGCATCGTTGTGCGTTCCGACCTGGATATCGATCACTCCGCCTGTACCGTTCAGGAGATCGCGTCCGTTGAAAGACGTGACTTCCGAGATACGCTGAATTTCCGATTTAAGTTGTTGATATTCAACGTCAACGAACTTGCGCTCTGTTTCGCCAACCGTGTCTGAAGCTGCTTGTACAGCCAATTCACGAAGACGGATTAACATGTTGGAAACTTCGTTCAAACCGCCTTCAGCAACCTGAACAAGTGAGATACCGTCGTTGGCGTTGCGGCCAGCTTGGCGAAGACCACGAATCTGGCCTTTCAATTGTTCACTGATCGCGAGACCTGCAGCATCGTCTGCCGCTTGGTTGATTCGGTAGCCCGAGCTCAAACGAGCAAGTGATCTTTCCGAATTACGCTGTGTTGATACGAGGTTTCTCTGCGCGTTCAAAGACGCTACGTTCGTAGAAATACGTAGACCCATTTAACTATCCTCCGTGCATATGACATCTTCCTTGATCATCGCCATCCATTGGCTAACGGGCACATCGTGTGCCGCGGGTTTGATTTTTGAGAGCAACATGCTCCCGCTAACTGATCGGAAAAAACTTTGAGTGGCTCGAGTCCAGTTTTTCATTTTCTTTTTTCTAATTTTTCTTGGGAGTTTTATGCGCGATTGAAGTGAAAGGCGCATTCGAATGTCTTGTGCGCGTGTGAGGCGCGATCGGTTGCATGCAAACGCATGCGAGAAATGAATCGCGAATCGCGATTCTTCTTTTAGGCAAATCGCGAAAGCGATCTTGGCCCATGCCGCTCATAGAGTCGGTCTTCTTTCATGCGAAACAGGTTTCGCATTTCGTTTGAGACTTCTAAAAAGACTTAGTCTTTTTTAGATCTCGTGGTTTGCGAGCTTTTGCTCGCGGCTCTGGCTTTCTCACGTACGGGACGTGTGACGACCGGAGGTTTAGTTGCTTTCGCAACCGGCTTCGTTTTTTTGCGTTTTGCCGCCGTCTTCGAGATCAATCGAACTGTCTCTTTGGCATCTGTGGTCGGTCGGGCAGAGTAATAGTACTCTGAGCCTGTTGCCAGCTCGCCTTTCAGCAGTCGAGATTTCGTTCGTGCGTTTCGCATAACGAGTCCGTTTGTTTTGTCCTACGAATAAACCACGTGAGGTTTATTTAACGGGGTCGGGTTCGCCAACCCCGTAAGCAGGAAATTTTTGAGCGATCATTAGCCTGATAAAGGTACGAAGCCTTTGTCTGGTTGAGCGGAGTAAATGTCTTAGGCCATTCTAGCTTCAGACGTTTACTCCCTCAGTTTTACGAATACTTTCATTCGGGGTCAGAGTTCATTAACCTTGGAATGATTTGTTCAAGAGCGAGAGAGCTGTGTTACTAGTCTGGTTCGCTTGCGCAAGGACCGAAGTACCGGCCTGGAGCAAGATATTGTTCTTCGTCATCTCTGCAGTCTCTTCTGCGATATCCACATCGCGGATACGAGAGTTGGCTGCCGAGAGGTTCTCTGTCGAAATCGCGATGTTGCCGACTGTCGACTGGAGACGGTTCTGGATCGCACCGAAGTCTGCGCGCATCGCCGAGACAGACACGATAGCCTGGTCGATAGCTGCGAGCGAGTTCTGTGCCGATGCCTTATCCGCTACCGAAGTCAGGTTGATGCCGAGAGCCGAGCTATTCGCATCCGCTTTTGAAGCATCGAACGAGAGACGGTCGATATTTGGATCGTTACGTGTTCCAACTTGGAAATCCAAGATCGAACCTGTACCAGAGAGAAGTTGAGTGCCGTTGAATTCCGTACCGTCAGAGATACGGTCGACTTCCGAAATCAGCTGATCATATTCTACGTTCAGGAACTGTCTTTCAACAGGGCCGATCGTATCTGATGCTGCTTGGACAGCCAATTCACGTAAGCGGATCATGATCGAAGAGATCTCGTTGAGACCACCTTCCGCGACCTGCACAAGCGAGATACCGTCTTGCGCGTTACGTGAGGCTTGACGGAGACCGCGGATTTGCGCTCGGAGATTTTCCGAGATTGCCAATCCAGCCGCGTCGTCGCCAGCTCGGTTGATGCGGTAGCCTGAAGACAACTTCTCCAAGCTCTTATCTAAGCCAAACTTAGTGCCCATCAAGTTACGTTGAGCATTAAGTGAGGCAACGTTGGTATTGATTCTGAGACCCATACCACTCCTCCTTGAGTTACGAAGCTCCAGTCCTTGGTGCTTCGGGGTTTCTCTACAACCGACTCATCATGATTCGATTGCGTACACCATACCTATCGGTGTCTCAGTCTGAGGCTTTAGCTTTGAGACGTATTTTTTCTCATTTTGAGTTGTTTCGCTACGAAGGTCCCGTAAAACACGCTTCGATTCGGCTTTACCGTTCGATTTTTCGGGATGAAGGGCGAGTGTTTCTCAACGGAAGTCGAGTGAGACTGAAGTGTCACCCGAGCAGCGTTTGTAAAGAGAAGCCTCGCCAGTGGCGTTGAATTCTAGTTGCTCGTTGTCGAAGGGTTTAGCTTCGTCAAGATCAACTGCTGTTCTTTACAAAGGATGTCGTAGCCCATCGGTCTCAACTTGCGACGCAAATTGAAGACGTGAACATCGAGGGTCTTTCGGTTCACGAGCGTCTTATTCCAAACAGCTTCGAGCAAAGTGTCACGCGGGCACGCGCGCGAAGGCTTGTTCAAAAGCACTGTTAAAATTTGGTTCTCGCGGAATGTGAGATTCGCGACCTGCTGGCCGTCGAGTTCATTTCGGAAAATGAGGATCGAGCGGTTATTGATCTGAAGAAGTGCGCGCTCGATCTTCGCGACGAGCTCATTCGGACGAAGCGGCTTCAAGATGTAGTCGCGGACGCCAACACGCAAGTAAAAGCGCATCATATCGATTTCATCGAGGCGAGAGACGACTAACGTTTGCGGGAAGTGCGACGCCGTTTGCGGATTCAAAAACGCCGAGAAGAAGTTGGCGATCGCTGCGCGGTTTTCTTCCGGTTCGACGATGAGGAGGCGCGGGTGCCCGGGTTCAGCATCGCGATAGGCGGTAGCGAACTCTTCAAACGTTGCGAAAACCTTCAGCGGATACTGGAGGCCAATCGTTTGATGGTAAAGGGCGATACAAGAAACATCTGAATCGAGAATCCAGATCGGGTCGTTACTAATCATCGATCAATCTGCCCCGAAGAGATAAAGTTCGTGAACCAAATCCATCACATCTTCAGGTGGGATGTTCAAGACATTCGTGAGTGCGAAGATGTCGTCAACCGGCATTGATGAGCGGCCTGACTCGTAGGCAAGAAGAATCGCGGTCGAATCGAGTTCGAGTTCTTTCGCTACAGCTTCTGGAGTGAGGCCGGCCTGTTCACGCGCATTTCTAAAAAAGGTACCGATTTGAACGCGACGTTCAATTTCGACTTCGGGGCTCGCGGCGAGGGCAGGTGATGCACTTAGGGCTTTTGGGGCTTTGCTCATTCGGGCAACCTACCCCAGACCCTCGCATTCTGGCTAGAGCAGTTAAGACCGCTTAAGACAAGCTGGGCGCTTTCCCTCACGCAATCTGTGGTATTTGCGGTGCCGCCAAAATCGGTGCTGACACCGAAGTTTTCTTTCTGTCGAGGCCTTGGACAGTGGGCGCGCAAAGGTCGGCACATCCCTCATTTCCTTTCTTCACGATGCTTTTAAACGCCTCTGGCGGTGCGAAATTCTGGCGAGCGGATTGCTGAGCCCAGTGTGGGCTTTGCGACCCGTAATGGGTTCGTCTGCCAGTTAAACCATGAACTCCGCAGTGCTCGTTTGCGGTTTTGGAGTTTGCAATGAAGAAGGTCACTCAGTCTTTCCTCGCTTTTGCGACGGTCCTTTCGGCGATGCCGGCGTCGGCAACGCTTTCGCCTTCAGTTCAAAGGGGCGAAAAGGTCGTTCAAATTCCAACTCGTAACGGAGCTCCAGAACTCTGTGTGATTCCAACTCACCTCTCCGGCGGCACTTATACGTCTGACGACTTCGCTCTCGAGAATGACCTCTGCTCGATGCAGCCAGGCGTAAACGCGGCGACGTGCCCGAAGGTCTATAGCACCAACCCGGGTGTCGATTGGTACTCGATTCCAGCTGGAATGACCGCTCAGTCGGTCGAGATGAATAACAACTGCGACGCCGGCAAAAAGATCGCGAAGTATAAGCTCAGCGTCAGTTGTAGCTACACGCCGTCAATCATCGGCTATTACCATCTCTCACGTCTTTTGGGTGGTGCCGGCCGCGTTCCGGTGGCGGTCCTTCGCACGATGGATCTCGAGCGCCATAAAGACATCGCAAACCGCGCAATCCGCATTGCAGAGAAAACGGAAGGTCGCGACGCGATCATTTATAAGACGTGGTCGTCCGTCGTAAACTTCTTAAACCGCGGCTCGCTCTTCGCGAAGTTCAAAGACCAAATTTTCACGGACAATATCGATCAATCTTACGGCGCTATGATCCGCATGGTGAAAGAGCGTTCGATTAACGACAAAGACTTCTACGGCGAAATGTTCTCGAAGCCGGCAAAAGCTGGCGAATCGCGTGGAGCAGCGTTCCGCGATCGGAACCCGATCTTCCAGAAAGTGAAGAGCGCTTCGCCTGTTTCATCACTTGTTCCGACTCAATGGTCGAAGGACAACGTTCAAGCGATCCTTCAGATGAAAGATGCAAGCGACATGATCGTGCTTGATCACATCATGAAGCAACAAGACCGCTTCGGTAACGTCGACTACGCGCTTCGCTGGGCGTACCTCGAGAACGGCCAACTGCAACTCGTGAAAGACATGTCGGCGGCGGATGTCGCGGCTAAGCGCGCGGTTGAAGTAAAAGCGATGCTCATGCGTGATAATGACTGCGGTGTTACAAAAACGAACGTTGCTCGCGATGAAGGCCTCTTGTCTCGCGTTTCGCACATGGACCCAGTTACGTACAAGCGCCTTCTCCAGTTGAATGCGACGGCGGATACACCAGAAATTCAACAGGCTTTCAAACAAGGCATGATGATGACTTCGGTAGACTGGTCGGGAACTTCGAAGGCTCCAGGCGTGCGCGGTTTGATCGCTGAGGCGACGAAGATTCTTCAGTCTCGTTGCCGCTCGGGTCAGTTGAAGTTGGATCTTGATTTGGGAGCGCACTTCTCGGGCCGCCAAGTTCAACAGAACTGTGAGTTGTAAGCCGTAAGTTGTAAGACGACTGGTTGTCGAAGTTTTGATTTTTAAACTGCGAGTGGCTTCATGAAATGCGTTTCGGCCCTAACATTGGCAGGTTTCGTTCTTCCCGTTGCGATGGGCCTCAATATGGCTTTCGCTCAGTCGGTCTGCGCACAGGCGTTCGGCTCGACAACAACGAGCGAAGAAGCGGAGTTCGGCCAAGTCGACGGTTCAAAAAACGTTTCGCAGTTGATTCGCAGTAACGCTGCTCACTATTGGAACTACGTCGCAAGCTCGAAGGAAAATTCGGGTTTGCGAGCTTATGCGGGCTTCAAAGGTGTTGTTGCCGGCGATCCGCATGTGGGCAATTTTTCCGTTCTCCCGCTAGCGGGGAAGGACGGAGTTCGCGCCATGCGCGAAGTGAACATCGATTTTGACGACGCAGGTATTGGTTCATTTGCGTACGACTTCGCTCGCTTCGTCGTGACAGTGAAAGCGATCGATAAAGACGTAAAGATTCTTGCGCTCCTTGAAGCTTACGTTGAGGGGCTCCAAGGCCGCGAAGTCGCCGCACCTCAGATCGTCAAGGACGCACTCGCGATGCCAATTGCGATGTACGATCGCCTTGAGCATGAATACGTCGATCGCAAAACGAAGAAGGCTGCTTTCAAACTCAAAGAAGGCGAACTCGAAGCTTACTCAGGTAGCCTCTCGCGGTCTGAAGTAGCAGCGCTTTTCCCGAATGAAAAAGTCTTGGATCTCGCGACTCGCCCGAAAGAGCGCGGCGGTTCTGCTGAGGCGGAACGCATTTGGGTTTATACGGAGCGCCCGGACGGCGTTCAGAAAATCTATGAACTTAAAGGTTATATGCCAACGTCTATGGAGAAGTTTGCGTCGCAAGCGCCGCCGCTCCAGCTTGCGCCTGTTGTACGTTCAGTCTTCTGGGCTGGCGTTCAAGATGATAACTACCGTTTGATCGAAGCGGGCTCAAAGAAAAAGCTCTTCTGGCTTCGCGATAAAAAAGTGGCGCTGTTCGACATTCCGTACAACATGAAAAACCCTGCGAACAAACAGCTGCTCGCTGACTACTCGTTGTATGTCGCAAGCAAGCTCGGCCAGGCGCACGGCAGCCAAGCTTCGGGCCAAAAGCTACTTGCAGAAATTCAAAAGAACCCAGACCAATTCCGCGAAGCCGTAAAATCCCTCAACAAGACTTACTTAAAGCTCGCGCTCGATACATTGGGCAAGTAACACTGACCTTGTTGAGTGGAGAGCTTGCGGGCCGAAGCCCGCAGATACTTATCGGCGTTCGTAGGTGACGAAGTCGAAGCGGACAGGCTTTTGGCGTGGGTGGCGTTCGACTTCTTCGAAGTCGTCTTCGTCAAATTCGGGGAACTTGGTGTCGCCAGCGACTTCTTCGTGAATTTCAGTCAGATAGATTCGGTCGGTTGCGGGCAACATCTGCTTATAGATTTCGCCGCCTCCGATAATGAAGACTTCTTCTGGCCACGCACCGCTGTCGACTTGATCGCGCGCGAAGTCGATCGCCTCTTCAATCGTACCAACCACGTGCGCGCCCTCTGGATCATAATCACTGCTGCGAGTGATGACGATGTTCAATCGATTCGGAAGTGGCTTCCCGCCAAATGAGTCGAAGGTTTTACGACCCATGATCATGATGTGGCCCGATGTTTTGTCGCGGAAGAACTTCATGTCTTCAGGGATCTTCCATGGAAGGTCGCCATTGACACCGATCACGCGGTTAGCTGCCATCGCGGCAATTGCAGAGAGAATCATACGGCAACTTCCGCCTTGATTGCTGGATGTGGATCGTAACCTTCAAGCGTGATGTCCTCGTACTTGAAGTCGAAAAGATTCTTCACGTCAGGATTCAATTTCAATTTTGGAAGCGGACGCTCTTCGCGCGAGAGCTGAAGGCGCGCTTGCTCAAGGTGATTCGAGTAGAGATGCGCATCACCCAGTGTGTGAATGAATTCGCCCGCTTCGAGGCCCGTTACTTGCGCGACCATCATGAGCAGAAGCGCGTAGCTTGCGATGTTGAACGGAACACCCAAGAAAACATCCGCCGAACGTTGATAGAGCTGAAGCGAGAGCTTTCCGTTCGCGACGTAAAATTGGAAAAAGGCGTGGCAGGGAGGCAACGCCATCTTGCTTACATCGCCTGGGTTGTAAGCGATGACCATCAAGCGACGCGAATTCGGATTCGTTTTAATCTGCTCAACGACTTGCGCGATCTGGTCGATCGTCTGGCCGTCGGTCGTTTCCCAAGAGCGCCACTGCTTACCGTAAACCGGGCCGAGGTCACCGTTTTCATCTGCCCATTCATCCCAGATGGTGACCTTGTTATCCGTCAGATACTTGATGTTCGTATCGCCTTTCAGGAACCAAAGAAGCTCGTGAAAAATCGAACGCACATGCAGTTTCTTAGTCGTCAGAAGTGGAAAGCCCTTCGATAAATCGAAGCGGCTCTGGTGACCAAACACACTCAATGTGCCAGTTCCTGTGCGGTCACCCTTTTCCGCGCCAGTGTTCAAGATAAGCTCAAGCAAATCATGGTATTGCTTCATGGTAACTCCAGGGTGTGATGAAAATCCGGCACAAGGTCCAGCGCCATATTTAGCCCCAACTCTATCAAAGACCACCACCCGTAGTGCAAGTCCAGAAGGTACCAGATTCCTTTTTGCAACCGTTCGCGTCGGGCCTCCCGGGAAGGTGCCACGGGAAGGTGCCAGGCTCCTTTTTGAACTGCTCTGCGTTGCGATCCGTGCTATTGCTGCCGCTTCAAATGGCGGGGGTGTTTGACGCGCCG
>CAJYOV010000049.1 GCA_913776405.1 Pseudobdellovibrionaceae bacterium | reverse complement strand
TGACGGAATCACGATTGAGTCCGTCTGCGACGCCGAGCACGCTGTGCGGCTCACACGAAGTCCGCCCGCAGAGACCGATGTGAATGTGTATGACTGGTTAATCATCGCCGCATTCATCGCTTCTTCGCGGATGTAAGTCGTTTCGCCGACAAGGCGTTTGTAGTAGTTAAAGGTGCCGCCCGTCGCATTCTTGATGAATGGAAGCAACGTCGAAATTTTGTCGAGCGAGTCCACGTGCTGAACGACCTTCGTGGGCTCGTCAGCGGCCGGGCAGCTCACTGACTGAGTGCCGGATGTCGTATTTTGATTGAGTGTGATCGTGCCGCCGGTGACCGTGCAAACAGGGACCATCGCGCGCTTGGCCGCATCGATCGTAATCGTAAAGTCTTTGCCTTGACCATTTTGCATGTCATCAAAAGGCGTGAACGATGCGACCAGCTTATTCATGTTTTTATTCGGCTGCCAGTAGTAACGGAACACCGTAACCGGTTTTGAAACGCCGCCAATCACGCGCGTTTCCTTGGTCATGTTGTCCGCATCGCTCGGATAAGCCGTGATGAACTCAGCGCCTTGGTTCACGCGAAGCGCGAGAATATCTCGCTGAGCATCGACTTGAGTTTCGTTATCTTTGTCTTCAAGCACGATATCGAAGTAAAAGCGCTTGTTCTTCGTACGAGAGTCGATGTCGTACGGAGCCGAGCTCGGAGGTGTCAGCGTCGCGCCAAAGGAGAGATCCAGTTCGCGAGGTGTGCCGGAGACGAGATCGTTTGTGAAGTAGGATCCAGTCGTCGCGTCAGCAACGGGGACCGGCGCATCGTTCTTACCGATCATCGTGATATTGAAGATCTTGACGTCGTCGCCGTTTTTCTTCAGCCCCGAATCGTGATCGTAGTCGCTGACTGCGAGCTGCAGCGTCGTCAGAATACTTGTCTTTAGGAAGTCACGGTTCGACGGTGTCCACTCTATCGTGAGCGTGTCCGCTTGAACGAACATGTTGAGCGCATAAGTTGTTCCGTTAAACTTCGGCCACACGAACGGAAAGATCGGATTCAAGAGGTAAAATTTCAAAATGTCGTTGCCATCAGGATCGCCTGAAGAAACGACGCACCGCCATGTTTCACCCTCAGTGACGGTTGGACCACAGCCTGACACGACTTTGATGCTCGGCGGTCGGTTGTTGTCGCCGACCAAAATATTCCAATTGAGCTCGATCGGATTCATCGAACCGTCTGAAAGAAAGGCTCTCAGCTTGTAGGGCGCTGGTCGAGACGCTTCGTAGTCTGGCAACCAAGACCAAGTCGGTGAGTTATTCAGAATAGAGCCGTCTTCTAGAAACTCCCAATATTGGAACAGTCTGTCGCCGTCTGGATCGCGAGCATTCAGCTGCATGTTGACGGTGATCGCTTCGTAAGCGCCGAAGTCGCCCTCCGGTGTCGTGCGGCCTTCTTCGATCACGGGGATGTTGTTTTTGGTACCGAATGGGTACGGTGACGACAGCACGATGCCGGTTGCGTCGTAGTTAAAGACAGTTCCCATCGACTTCAACATGTCGAGGAAGACGAGGTCTGAGCTCAAACCGTTTTTGATAAACTTGTAGAGCTCAACTGCTTTGATATCGCTTGGAAGAGCGAAAAGAGCGCGGCGCTTCGCCGAGAAATCGTAGATATAATTTTGAAGTTGGATCAGCTCTGCGCGCGAGTAAGAAAAGATGTCCTTGTCTGCGTAGTTTGCGATGAGGTCGTAAAGAAGTGTGCTTTCGACCGTGAGATTCACAGTTGAATTTGTATCGAGAATCAGGGCTTTCCAGTTGAGCGAATTCGACTTCGATACGATATCGATGACGGCAATGCCATCAACCGACGTGCCCTTCGGCATGACGAATCGAAACTCCGTCGTCTGAGAGAGCGACGCGAGATCGATCGGAGTCATATTCACGACGTCTACAAGGCCCTTGTTGCTTGTCGCTCGGCGAAGCTTGATTTCGTAGTTTGTATCTGAAAACTTTAAAAATTCAGACGTGTTGTAAACGAGGAGTTCGCCTGGGGGAATGACGATAGAAGCGCTCTCACCGGTGCTTTTACAGCCGGTGATAGCAAGAACGAGTGCTGCACAGAGCACTAGAACTAGATGCTTCATTTTCTTTCCCCCTAAGCCCACGTTCAATAGAAGAGGAAGAACGTACCCAAGTCGATTCCCGTCAATCCACCTGTCGAGTCATAACTATACGATGGAACCATCAAATCCATCGACTGATCTCCGTTGACATCGCCAGTCGTGACGTTGCCCTCGAAGAAGCGCGCGCCCTGTTCGCTCGTCGGCGGAAGAAGGATGTACGGCTTCGTGCGGTTCTGCGTGAGGGGCTCTACAACCGATGACGGGTAGTCATCTGTGTAGAGGCCGTTTGGCGAACCGAACAAGACGATGCCGCGACCGACTTCCGATTTTCCTGCTACTGAATCGTCCCAGTAAGGCGACGCGAAGACAACATCTGAGAACTTATCCAGGTTAATATCGCCGCGGTAGTCGCCGCGCTTCTTTCTCGAACCCGAAACCGAAAAGCCGTATCGCTTATTCGTCGACTCAGCCGTCGAGATGTCCTTGGCACGGAATTTCTGCGGTGCGAGAGTCTTACCGCTACACGGCCCAGCAAGTGTGACACCCGTGCTTGCGACAACATCCGTGTACTTTTGCTGGATGTTTAAGCGGCTTGGGTCTTGGATATACGTTTGAACGAGCGGCTCGTTGTCTGTCGGGCAAAGCGGACCGTAGACGACGTAGCCTGCGCCTGCGCCTGTGACCGCGGTTCCGTTTTGGTCGATCACGTTTTCATAAGGCGCCGTGACCACGAGATCCTCGAAACCATCGCCGTTGATATCGCCGGCATTGGTCATACGCAGGCCCCACTCACGATTACGCGTATTCGACGCGCCTGATGGCGACGTAATCTTCATGTTCATCGCACGAAGGCGGTTAAAGCCCTCGAAGCCAAGACCTTTGTCGTCGGCTTTCGGCATATTCAAACAGCGCGACGGGTCGTTCGTGTTTGGTGTTGGGAAGTAGTCGCCCTTAGCACCAGCCGTTAAACCGAATTTGGAGCCGCGGAATACGAAGATTCGACCCTGATTCAGTTCTGACGCGCTTGCATTCGGATCCGCATAGTTTAAGCAGTCCGGGTGCTCGTAGCCAGGTGATGAAACCAACAACGTATCGTGCATATCGCTGCTGTTGATTTTCATCACGGTCAGTGAGGCACCAAAGCGGTGTGACAATGAGTTGTAACCGTCTTTGATGTTGTACATCACAGGGTTTCTCAAGATCGTTACTGCAGGAATACAGTTGTAGCC
>CAJYOV010000048.1 GCA_913776405.1 Pseudobdellovibrionaceae bacterium | reverse complement strand
GAGAGTCAGATCTTTTGGGCTGAACGCTTTAGCGCAGTATTGGCAGGTGTGGTTGTCGCGGAGATAAATATTTTCTCGAGAGAACTTGAGGCGCGCGGCTCGACGGGGAGTGACGTATTTCTTCAATCGCATCACGCTTGGAAGAGCGAAACTTGAAGTGGCGGATCTAGCCTTTGCGGTTCGATGATATTCGATGACTTCGACTTTGCCTTGAAACCAGAGAATTAAAGCTTTTTGCCAACTCACTAATTTCACTGGCTGGTAACTGGAATTCAGAATCAGGGCTCGACTGCTGGCCAATCTCCGTAGGGAAAGACTGTTGTCGACAGTTTCAGAAACGGCTTCGTTGTTATCGTGATGAGTCTCGAAAGCACACGCTCCATCGTTGACGCTTTTCTAGCGCTCGTTATGGGCTCATCAGGCCTCGAACAGGCCTACGTATCAGCCCTCACATACCTAGTTTAGGCCTAACTTTTAAGCAGTTACAAGGTCCAGTTTGTGGAAACCGCCTGCCTTTCACGGTCGCAACGCATTTCTCACGCTTCCTCATTTTGGGATTTCTGAGAGTTTCGTAGGTTCTCATGGCGAGACGTCTAGTGTGAGATCGCGAAGTACTGAGCGGCGAGCGGCAATTAGGTGCGTTCTCGAAGGGCGTTTAACGATTACTCAATAAGCTCGACCAAAAGTTTTTTGCTCCCCTCTAGGCAAAGCGGGATGGTGTGGTGCAAAATCGAAGTTGAATGAGATTTCAACATTGCTGAGAGACAAATCGCTCAGATTCGACGTAATTCGAGCCGATTTAGGGTTTGTCAGCTAGCCGGGAGAATGATCGTGCGCAAAGCACTTTTGATCGAAGACGCCAAAGAGTATCAAGCGATTGTCCGCGCAACTCTTATCGATCGTTTTGATGTCGTGATTGCCGAAACTGCAGAGCAGGCAATGAGTGCACTCGCAAACGACAAATTCGATCTTCTTCTGATCGACGTCGGTCTTCCAGGCCGCGACGGCCTTTCAATTTGCCAAGAGTTGCGAAGCGATTCTCGCCTGGCGAATACGCCGATCCTTCTCGTCACGGGCCGAAACGAAACGGCTGACGTGGTTCTCGGCTTCGAAGCCGGTGCAGACGATTACATTCAAAAACCTTTCCGTCCTGAGGAACTTCGCGCCCGTATCGAGGCCCGCTTGAAACGAACAAGCTCGATCGTCGCTGGTGCTGCCGCTTCGAGCACGCCGGATCAATTCACGAAATCGGGTCTTCGCTTCTCGGTCGGTCTTCAGCGCGTTGCACACGTCGAAGCAAACGGTGAGCGTGAACTCGACCTGACGCCGAACGAATTCAAAATTTTGTATTTCCTCGCTCGCAACGACGGCCGCACACTTACTCGCGGCGATATCCTGAAAGAAGTGTGGGGCGAAAAGCTTCATGTCGTCGAGCGCACGGTCGATAAGCACATCTGCGCTCTCCGTCGCAAGCTCGGTTCCGCGGGTCGTTTCGTAGCGTCGGTATCGGGTGAAGGGTATCGCTTCGACCCCTCGGCTCCGGATCACTCATCAAATAACCGTGGCGCGATGCGCATGGGTTCGTGACAGGGCGGTGAGATCTGGTAGTCTTCGGGGACTGCATGGAATCTCACAGCTCGAGTCCTCTTTCTCGTAAGCAATTAGCTGCTCTTTCGGTTGCCGCGATCGGTATCGTCTACGGTGATATCGGTACATCGCCGCTCTACGCACTTCGCGAGTGCTTTCACGGCCCACACGCAATTCCGCTGACTGAGAATTCAATCCTCGGCGTTCTCTCGTTAGTCTTTTGGGTTTTGATCTTCGTTATTTCTTTTAAGTACATGGCTTTCGTTCTTCGCGCAGACAACCGCGGTGAAGGCGGAATTCTTGCGCTGATGTCGCTCGCAGTTCCGAAGTCGATTCGGCAGAGTACGATCGGGCTTCTGGGCCTTGGTATTTTGGGCGCGGCCTTTCTTTACGGCGACGGCATCATCACGCCCGCGATGTCTGTCCTCTCTGCCGTTGAGGGCTTGCGAATTGCGACGCCGATCTTTGACCCTTACATTTTACCGCTTTCCGTGGTGATTCTGATTGGTCTCTTCTGGTTTCAGAAACACGGGACAGCTCGCATCGCTTCGATCTTCGGACCGGTGATGATGTTGTGGTTCTTTGCGCTCGCGATCTTGGGTATTCGTGGCATTCTCACAGATCCGACGGTGTTGCGCGCGTTGAATCCTTATTACGCTTGGGATTTCTTCGCTCACCACAAGATGGAAGCTTACTTCGTGATGGGCTCTTTGTTTCTCGTCGTGACGGGCGGCGAAGCGCTTTACGCCGATATGGGCCACTTTGGTAAATCGCCGATTCGGTGGGCCTGGTTTGCCGTCGTTTTGCCGGCCCTTCTTTTAAATTACTTCGGCCAGGGTGCACTTCTTTTACATACGCCTGATGCCGCCGAGAATCCGTTTTATTATCTCGCGCCTTCATGGGCCTTGATTCCGTTAATCTGTCTTGCAACCTGTGCGGCGGTCATTGCGTCACAGGCTCTGATCTCGGGCGTCTTCTCACTCACGCGTCAGGCTATTCAGCTTGGGCTTTGTCCGCGTCTTCAGATCGTGCACACGTCGAGTAAAGAGATCGGCCAGATTTACCTTCCTTACGTCAACTGGGGCCTCTTGGTCGGTACTCTCTACGTCGTTCTCACGTTCCAGAGCTCATCGAATTTAGCTGCCGCCTATGGGATTTCGGTCTCGATGACGATGGTCATCACGACGATTCTTTTGTTCGTCGTTCAACGGCGCGTTTGGAAGCAGAACTTCGCACTTGCCGTTAGCCTCATGCTCGCCTTCATCGTGATCGATCTCGTTTTCTTGAGTGCAAACATGGTGAAGATCAGTCAGGGCGGGTATGTGCCGATGATCATCGCGATGGTGATCTACTCCTGCATGGTCACATGGCGGAAGGGTCGTCAGATTCTCGCGGATCGTTTGCGCGCTTCGACCGTTCAGCTCTCTGAGTTCCTGCAGCAGTTGAAAGTTGTGAAGCCTGTGCGTGTCCCGGGTGTTGCGATCTTTATGGTCGGCGACCCCGATACGACGCCGCCTGCATTTGTTCACAACGTGAAACACAACAAAGTTCTTCACGAGAAAATTGTCATTCTCACTGTGGTGACTCGTGAAATGCCGACAGTCCCTCACGCCGAACGCGTCAAGATCGAACGGATCGACGAGCATTTCTACCGGGTGATCGCGCATTACGGCTTCATGGATACACCGGACGTGATGGAGATCGTTCAGCGACTGCATGAGTCGGGCATGAAGACTCGTTCGGAAGACCTGACGTTCTTCTTAGGCCGGGAAACGTTGATCGCGACCGACCGCCCAGGGATGGCGATTTGGCGAGAGCACCTGTTCTCGTTCATGTCGCGAAACGCTCAGCGCGCAACCGCCTTCTTCAACATCCCAGCCGACCAAGTCATCGAAGTCGGCATCCAAGTCGAGCTCTGATGCGTGAAGTTCCTGCTCCGCAGGAACGCGAGCAGAGACTCGCATGCGTGAAGTTCCTGCTCCGCAGGAACGCGAGCAGAGACTCGCATCTCATTTACATTTGACGCTGGCGAGAATGTTTTGGCCGGCGGCGAGCATTTCGAGGGTTGGCTTTTTTACCGCTGTCGAAGTGCATTGGCTTGCGCCAGTTTTCTCGAATTTGCGATTTTGGAAGTCGTACGAGGTGCGCTTTTCTTCGCAGGCGGTGGCGTCGTGCGCGGGACTCTGTTCGGCTGCTTCCGGTGAACATGAGCTTTCCGTTTCTAAGTAAGACTGCACCTCGAATTGCTGCGACGATTGCGACCACTTGAGGGTGTACGTCTTCGCCGCCTGGATCGACACATCGCCCGGGCTTCCAGTGAGCTGCAATTGGCCGTCTGCAATCGACGGAAGCAGGTTGAGCTCCGGTTGGGTGTCTTTTTCTTTTTGAATCTTAAGAAGTCGAGCGTTTGAGAAAACCATGTCGAGGCGCGGTTTTTCGTTCGAGCCTTTGTTGAGGTAAATAGAAAGGGCGGCGGCACCCGTGTAGCCGTTCTTCGATGGGTGCTGAACGACGACGAAATCTTTTTTCGAGTCACCGTTTAAGTCGTCAAACTGAGCGAATGCGACCGTCGTTCCTTTCGGCGTTTTGAAGCCCGCTTCTTTCGCGACTTGATCAAAGCTCTCTTGAGCGAGTGCTGGCGAAACTTGCGACACAAGTAGGGAAACGAGCGTTGTCAGAATCATGGCGTAAATCCTTCTGGACCCGGAAGATCGTCTTCGGGTTCATCGTCTTCAATGATCGTCTCACGCACTTCGGCGCCGAGAAATTTTTTTCGATTGGCAAGATAAAGAACCCAACCGAACAAACATCCTAACGCAAAGCCGGCCAAATGCGTTTCGTGACTGATGTTCGGCTGAAAGGTTTCGGCGGGTGCGAAAAGAAGGAGCCCCACGCCGGTTGTGCGGAGCACGCGATGTTTCCAGTTTTTTTGACGACTTAAAAATCCGTAGAGCACAAGCCAGGTGCCACCGCACCAGTAGACCACGCCGCTTGCGCCGACGAGTCGCACATCTGGCGCATAGCCTTTAAGAACGAGTGCATTCGCGACGCCGCCAAAAAGAAGAGCGGCAAGCGGGAAGACGACAAAGCCAAAGTGCCCGTAAAGAAAAAACGCGAAGATGAAAAAGAGAAGCGAGTTCGATGCGAGGTGACCTGCGTCCGCGTGTACGAAGATCGTGGTCCAGAGACGCCAGTACTCGGCGTGCGTGAAGACCGCATCTTTCGTAGCGGCCAAATCCGGATGCGACCATCCAACGAAGGAGCCAACGACAAGCATGAGGGTTGAGAGGGCCGCGACGAGAAGCGCTTCAGGCGAAGGCTTTCGCGTCAGCCATGTTTCACGCACGTACGTCACGACTAACGGCGGGTTTTTCCTAACTGAAGTTTCGTCAGCTCGATTTTGCTCACTCTCGGACATCGCCTGTTATCGTCGCTCCTTCGGCGCTTGACCGTCAATGGAGCGCTTGTGACGATAGTCGCGGGGCAATTCGAGACGATTGAACGAACTACGAACGGAGTTCGGTGATGCAATCGGGGTCTCGAATTGAAAAAGGGGATCAAGGATGAATCTTTCTGCAGTTTCAAATGTATCGCTCGTTTTAAAAAAATCGATCGTGTTGGGCGCGACTGTTCTTGTTACAGCGTTTGCATTTTCGACTTCAGCTGAAGCGGCACCGCCAGCGAAGTTGAAGATGTCTGTCGGCATCGGTCTCGGGTTTCAATTATGCCCAGAGAAAAAGACGCCAGGTCTACCTGATCTTCAGGACGCTTTTTTGTGCTCGGGCCTTAAAGCAACACCTCAAAAAATTGAACTCGAGCTTGAGAACAAGCCAGCTGCAAAGCCTGAGTGGTTGTTCTATGAAGCGCCGTATACTCAAACGCTTCAATTTAAAGACGTGAAAGTGACACTTGAAATGCTCGTGATGTACGCGAAGTATGACGGCCAAACATCTGGATTCGTTGACGGCCGTATCATCTCTGAGCAAAACGGCAAGCAGACGGCACCTGTTTATTTCCGTTATTCAGCAGGTGGTGGCCTCGACAAGATTTCGTACTCGAGTGCGTTCGGTGCAGCATCACCAATCCCTCTCAGCAACGGTGTGGCGCAATTCTCGCCGTACGTTGCAGTTGAAGGCATGTAAGCTTCGGCTCTCTCGGCTCGCTTGCGCTTGAGGCGCGAAG
>CAJYOV010000047.1 GCA_913776405.1 Pseudobdellovibrionaceae bacterium | reverse complement strand
GGTCCATGTAAGTGTCTGGACCGGTACTGATACGTAACGAGTACGGAACTGAGTCTGGGTTCACCGGCGAAGTCATACCGGCGTCTGCGAAATACGTTTCGCCGTGGCGAGTTCGAGCACCGTAGACAGCTATTGCCGAGCTTTGACTGCCGCCGTAGATTGAGAACATCGTAAATGGGTAAGTGACATCCGGTGTGATCACGCGTTTCGCGGTCGGCGTTTTCGTCTGCGTGAAGATATCTGAGAAATTGCGATCGGGGTTCAAAACGGCTTCAGTTAACGCTAAGCCTACGGCGGTGTGATCGTAAATATCGTCGGTCGAAGCGAAGTCTTCTAAGAAGTTCGATGTCGCTGGAACTTTGTTTTTTACGAACGTCAATTGAAGCTCGTAGAGATTGTTCAGAATTTTCAACGATGTTTCGTTAGCCGGGGCTTTGAGTTTTCCTTCGCTATCGTTGGGATCAATGTCTGCGGCATCAAGTAAATCCAAACAGGTGCTGATTGGGTCTTTCGTGCCGTTTCGGATTCCCGGCAAGTTTGCGTCGTTAAGCGCAGGCGTTTCGCCAGTCAAGTGGACGTAACATCTGCGATAAAGGGCGACCGCGTTTAAATCCTTCGCATCAGCGAAAGGGACGACAAGCCCCTGAAGAGCCATGACAACTGCAAACATTTTGAGAGACGAGCGGGCACCATCCAACATTCAACTACCCTCGCTCTAAAAATCGGAAGAACTCGCTTGAGCCTGGAGGGCAGAGAGAGGCAAAGTCTTGAAATGAAACACCTGATTTTAACTTTCTTTTATCTTGTCTCAACCCCAGTCTTCGCTCAAAGCACACGCCCCGAAGGCAGCTTAGTCATCGAAGCGAACGCGAAGCATTCTGAGACATCTGGTGAAATCAATCTCGTTTATAAATTCCACCCGACAGCCGTAGGTCAAGAGACGCAAGCGCCGCTTGTGATTTACAACCCGACAGACGTGCCGCTGACTTCGATGGTGGGCACAATCCTGAACGCACATTTCCGTTTCGTCGGCAACGCGTATCCGGGCCTCGGTGGCACATGCGCAAAGACGCTCGAACCACGCAGTACGTGTACGGTCATGATGCGTTTTTCACCTCAGAGTGAGGGGCTAAAGCGCGGTTTAGTTCGCGTCAATTATTGGGAAAGCGGTCAGCCGAAAACGAGCTATCGTCCATTGATCGGCGAGAGCTCGTCTGTGGTTCTCCAGAGCCGTTAACGATTCAGTAGCTGCATTTGCTCTGCCGCGTACCGAGTGCCCGCGGGCTTGAACGAATCGACCTCGGCTTGGAGCTGTTGCCAATCCGCTTCAGAAATTTGAAGCGAGGCCGCAGCCGCATTTTGCTCAAGATACTTCACTCGCTTCGTTCCCGGAATCGGGACGATGTCCTGACCTTGGCGTAAGAGCCACGCGATTGCGATTTGCGCGGGTTCAGCGCCGTGAGTTTTTGCGAACGACCGAACGAGTTCAACAAGCCCCAGATTGTGCGCTAAATTTTCGCCTTGGAATCTTGGTGCGTTCAGCCGAGAGTCGCCTTTTGAAAAGTCGGCTTCAGACGCGAAAGCTCCTGTTAAAAAGCCGCGTCCCATGGGGCTATAGGGCACGAAGCCAATTCCAAGTTCCCGCACGGTCGGTAAAATTTCCGACTCAACACCACGCTCCCATAGCGAATACTCGGTTTGCAGAGCGGAAATCGGGTGGATCTTGTGAGCTCGGCGAATCGTTTCAGGACCGGCTTCTGAAAGGCCGATGTACCGAATTTTTCCAGCTTGCACGAGATCTGCGAGCGCGCCTACGGTGTCTTCGATCGGCGTGTTGGGATCGACACGATGCTGGTAGTAAAGATCAATCACATCGGTGCCGAGTCGACGGAGCGAGCCCTCGATCGCATTTTTGATGTGCGCAGGTTTGCTGTTGAGTTTCGTGCGTTCACCATTTGGGCCGAACTCCCAAGCAAACTTCGTTGCCACGACGACCTTGTCTCGCCCGCAGTCTTTGAGCGCTCGACCTAGAAGCTCTTCGTTCGTGAACGGACCGTAAATCTCGGCCGTGTCCCAAAAATTGATGCCGAGTTCGAGAGAACGCCGGAGAGTCCGCAGGGATTCTTGGTCGTCTGGTTTTCCGTAGGCCCAAGACATGCCCATACAGCCTAAGCCTTCTGCTGAAACTTTGAGACCCTGTGAACCGAGACGACGTTGCTCCATCGATCTACCTCCTGAAAAACCGTGTCGAAACGCCGACTATTCTCAGACCGAGCGCTTGGGGAGCGCAACCGATATCGTCTTGCTTCAAAGGGGAGGGGCGAGTAACCTCGCCTTCGCATGTCTAAAGCCGAACTTCCTTACGTCGTGTTGTACACAGATGGAGCTTGCTCCGGTAACCCAGGCCCAGGGGGCTGGGGTTCTGTGATCGTCATGCCCGATCTAGAAGTGATCGAGCTCGGCGGGCGCGAAGCCCCGACAACGAATAACCGTATGGAACTTTCAGCCGCACTTCGCGGCCTTCAGGCGCTCGTGAATATTGAGTATCCGATTCATGTCTATACGGATTCAACGTACCTCATTCGCGGCATCACACAGTGGATCTGGGGTTGGCGCAAACGCGGTTGGAAGACGGCTGAAGGCAAAGACGTGGTCAATCGCGATCTCTGGGAAGATCTCAGTCGCGCGCTGGCTGGCCGCAGTGGCAAAAATAAAGTCGAATGGAAATGGGTTCGCGGTCACACCGGCCACGCTGGGAACGAGCGATGCGATGCGATTGCAGTTGCGTTCTCACAAAATCGTATGCCGAATCTTTACCGCGGCGAACTCAAAGACTACGGCTTACCTCTTCTCGACTTTCCAGACACGGAAGCTGGGCTTCCAGAAATGAAACCGAAAGCTGAGAAAAAGGCTGCGTTTTCGTACTTAAGCTATGTCGACGGACAAGCCGTTCGGCATAAGGATTGGCCGTCTTGCGAGCGACGTACGAAGGGCCGATCGGGTGCAAAATTTAAAAAGAGCACGAGTGCTGACGACGAAGCTTCGATATTGAAATCGTGGGGCCTCGATCCCTCACGCCTAAAATCTGAGTGACGTTGAAATCGGCGATTAAGCGCCGATTGCTTTATTCACGATTGAAAGCAGGTCATTCATCTCGACGGGTTTGCGCACCAATTCGATGGCGCCCAGTTTTTCTTTCGCGGTGACCAGGTCGCCATGTGCGGTCATCAAGATCGTTGGAATTTGTGCGAAGCGCGCCTCTCGAATTTGTCGTTCGCGAAACTCAAACCCGTCCATCACCGGCATCATCAAGTCGAGAAGAATCAGATTTGGGAGCTCGGGTGTCGCTTCGAGATGACGAAGGGCCGCTTCGCCGTTAACGGCGCAATCGACCCTGAAGCCTTGTCTCGAGAATAGTTTCATTAGCAGCGCGCGATAGTCTGCCGAATCTTCGACGATGAGAAGTCGCGCCGATTCCGTCATGAGAAGACCGCAAATGGCAGATGAAGCATGAATTCAGCGCCGCCGCCATCGGTCGGCGCATCGACTTTGATGTCGCCGCCATGAGAACGTGCGATGCTTCGAACGATGTAAAGACCCAAGCCCAGGCCGCTTACGTGATCAGCCGTCGTTGCGCGAACAAATCGTTCAAAAATCTTTTCTCGGTTCGCTGACGCGACCCCAGGGCCGCGATCTCGAACAAACAGCAGACACTCTTCTCTCGAAGTCTCAGTGCGGATGTCGATGGGTGAGCCAGGCGCGTACTTGCAGGCATTGGAAACCAAGTTCGTGATGATCTGCTCGATGCGAGCGCGGTCCCAGTCACCTTGAACGCCATTATCAGCGTATTTGACCGAGACCGAACTCCCTGCTTCACGCAAACTTGGAGAGAGTCGATCAAGGACCGACTTCACGGCTTCATCCATAGTGAAATGAGTTCGACGGAGATCGAAACGATCAAGCCTGATCCGTGAGATGTCGAGGAGCTGCTCCGTTAAGTTTGACAGGTTCGTGACTTGTCTCAACCCAAGAGAAAGATCGTCGAGCAAACTCTGAGCAAATTCCGATTCGCCAGCTCGCTGCTTAGCATCGCTCTCTGTCAACTGAAGTTGGAGTTTCAGTGCGCTGAGCGGAGTTCGCAGCTCATGGGCCGCCACCGAAAGAAACTCATCTCGCGACTGAACCGAATGTTGAAGAGACTCATTCGCGCGTTTCAGTTCGCTCACCATTCGCACGTTCTCAATCGCGATCGAGGCACTGTTGGCGAGAGCTTTCAAAAGCCGAATCTCCGGGCCCGATGCGGCGTGGGTCTGACCCCAGTAAGCGCCTATGGCCCCAATCGGGTCCAACGATCGAATCGGGGTCATCACCAAGCTTTTCACGAAAGTCGGCTGGTACGCGGAGTGCGGAACTCTGTTGTCGGCGTAGATATCTTCGATCGCGATGACGTCTTTTGTGAGCATCGCTTGACCGCCGATACAGGCCTCTAACGGAAACTTCTTGCCTTTCCACAGCGGTGCAATCGCGTCTTCGTCGTAGTAATGGCAGACAGTATCTTCGCGCAAAATGAAGGTCGCACCGTCTGCGCTTACGAGCTCTCGAGCTGCAGGCGCACGATCGCCGTTATGTCGTCGAGCGATCGAGTCAGCGAGAGACGCTGAATGACTTCGATCAAGTACTCGGATTTTGAAGGTTCAAAATGAAGAAGAGCAGAATTCGGAGTAGACATCCCAACTAGAATACCAACTGTTTACCTCGGCGCCAGTCCTTCGAAGAAGTTCGTGCAAGAATGGAGCGGTATGGTAAGAGAGACTAACTATGTCACAACAGTCGCAATCGGCACAGCCGAGGCCGCAACAGCCGACGCCGCCGCGTTCTAATCGCTCTCAGATCTTGCTATTGCTGTTTGGCGGGGTCTTGCCGGTCTTAGCCTTCGCGCTCGTCGAGGAGCATTACGGTGTTCTTTGGGGCACGATTGCCGGGATGGCTTTTGGTTTCGGTGAAATTATTTACGAAAAGTTAAGGTTGGGAAAGGTTTCGGGACTCACATGGTTCTCTAACGCCTTGATCCTAGGCCTGGGCGCAGTCAGTCTGATTTCTCAAGAAGGGGTTTGGTTTAAACTCCAGCCAGCCGTTTTGCTCGCGAGTTTTGGGGCGATCTTACTTGGCTCATCAATTCTCAAGCGACCACTCATGGTCGCGATGGCGCAGAAACAGCGACCCGATTTACCGATTGCGGCGCTCGGGCATCTTGGCAAACTGAACTTCCGACTCGCATGGCTGTTCTTCGGTCTTGCGGCCATTGGAGTTCACGCTGCACTTACGTGGTCCGTTGAAGCCTGGGCGTTTTTCAAGAGTGTGGGTGTTCTTCTGCTGATGATCGCCTACTTTGCGATCGAATTTGGCGTCCAGCGCTGGCGCCTGCACAAACTAAAAAATAAATCTGACGGTGACGAGAGCCGTTGAGGACTTCAGGTTCTTCGCATTGATGATCAAGCGCGACGACTTCTGCGTGCGGTCACCCAAAACCGGATGACCTATTTGACCAAGAAGGCTTCGGACATCGCCGGGCCGCCCACCTGAAAGTCGAATCTCCGAACGCGCAAACGTCTTCAATGGCTGACCTTCGACCAACCAGCTGAATGCGCCTTCAGTTAAAAGCGAGGTTTCGCCGACTTGTCTTTCGCTCGAGATCACTTCGGTCGTCGCACTCAAAGCGCCGATTTGAACCGGCTCTTCAGTGAAAGCAACGAGCTCGCGCGTCACAGTGTTTGACGCAAATTTCTGTTTCGCTAGAGTCTGAGCGGCCGGCGACTTCGCGAGTGCGACGAGCCCTTCGCTCTCGGTGTCTAGCGTGTGGATCGGGTAGAGAAACTGATGACGCTCTTCCATCAGATACGAGATGAGGTTCTCGTTAAGATTGTCGATCGTGGCTTCCGATGGCAGACCGATTGGCTTCAAAACAAAAAGAAAGTCCGAGTTTTCTTCGGTGATGCGATCGCGTAAGTCAGGCGGCTTCGGAAATCGACGAGGCGCCGCATGAATGCGAAGCGAGTCTTTAGTCTTTATTTTTCGATTCGGATTGAGCGTGCGTTCATTATTCACGTACACGCTCCCGAGTTCGATCAGCGAGAGCGCGTCGAGTTGAGTTGAAGCGTGATTAAGACTGTGACTGAGCTTTTCGGCAACGACTGTAATCAAGTCAGAAAGAGGCGTCTCGTCGGCTTCCGAGACCACCGTTTCAATCACGCCGAATCTGAAGCCTTGATAGCTGTCGCTCATTCTTCGCAATTCTTTGTGCGCTTGCCAGCGCCCTTCGGCACGCCGATGTAAATCAGGCCCGGATTGTTCATCGAGCTTGCAACAGCGGCGGCTTTTTCGCCTGAGCCGATATACCAATCAACGTGTGCGCCTTTGATCGCGCCGCCTGTATCCTGGGCTAAAGCCAGCGATGTTAAGCGTGGGCAAGAAGCGCCATTCGGCTGCGACTTTTGAACCTCGAAGAGAATCGGAGCACCTGGGGGCACGAGTTCGCGATCGACCGCAAACGAGTGAAGGGCAGTGACAGGAACATCCTCTGATCCGAGTGGTCCCTCTGGAAGTTCGCGGAAGAAAACGTAAGACTCATCATAGTTCATGAGCCGCTTCATGCGAGCGGGACGTGACTTAAGATAGTCGATGATCCCGTGCATGGACGAGTAATCTTCTTTTTGCCCGCCGTCGCAGCGAATGATTCGTCCAAGCATCTGAAGTCGACGCCCATTTTTCGCTGCGAAGTTTGCGCGCAAGAGTCCTCCAGGTGTTCCGTCAGGATTTTCGAGTGTCAGTGTCGCTGAGCCTTGAACCATCATGAAGGCGACATCGAGTGGATGTTCGAGATAGGCGATTTCAAGTCCTCGATCGTCGAGTGCGCCGCCGTCAATCTGTGAACGAGTCAGATAGGGCGT
>CAJYOV010000046.1 GCA_913776405.1 Pseudobdellovibrionaceae bacterium | reverse complement strand
CTCGCATTCTCGAAACGGTGGGTGTCGACGCGCTTACGACCAACAAAGTTGCAGCTAAGGCCGGCGTCAGCATTGGGTCGCTCTATCAATACTTTCCTGGCAAGGATGCGATCTTCTCTGCCCTTGTCGAACGCGAGATGGAGAAAAACGACGCGGCTTTTCAGGCGATCATCGATCAAAACAGGGCTGCAGGTCGCGAAGCCGTCGTAGAAGCCGTGATTTCCTTCGTCGTCGATTTCTTCTATGAAAAGCGAACGTTTTTTAGCGCCATGCTCCCTGAAATGATGAAACTTCGGCGCACCCGTCACGTTCTCATTCGCCGGCATGAAACGATCGGAAATCTGGCGAAGTATCTAAAAGAGAACGCGCACGAACTCAGGGCACCCGAGCAGATTGATCGCGACATGTATGTCATTTCGCATTCGATCGCCGGTGTTTTGCAGACGGCTGCACTCGAAGACTTCGTGCACCACCCGCCTGAACAGCTAAAGCCAGAGCTTGTTCGTCTTTTTAACGGTTACATCTTCAAGTAATCCGCTCTAACTCACATTCTCAATTCGTTTCCGTATGGTTTTCGGCTCCTTCTCAATCGTCTTTCATCGTTTTTTCAACGGTTGATTCTCAGCCTTGAAAGCTAGCTGTTTCGTGCACTTTGGGCGTACCACTAAAGCGCTCGAAAACTTCGCGCACAATACGACGGTGACCTCTTCATTGGTCATGCCACCTCTAATAAAAGGTCTCGAACGATGCTTCAAAAAGGAAAGAAACCACGCTTTAAACTTCAACGCCGTCTTCAAGTCGAGATCCCGGGTCTCGGTAAGGCGGGCGCTCTTGAGCGCAGGCCATATCCGCCTGGCGAGCATGGCCAGCGCCGCAAAAAATATTCGGAATACGGTCTTCAGTTAGAAGAGAAGCAAAAGGTTCGCGCGCACTACGGATTGCGTGAAGAACAAATGAAGCGCTTCGTGAAAGAAGCAAAGCGCGCAGCACAAATCAACTGGGTCGAAAAACTCATCAATCTCCTCGAAAAACGAGCAGACTCGATCGTCTTCCGCTTAGGATTCGCGCCTTCGATCCCGGCTGCGCGCCAACTCGTGAGTCACGGCAAAGTGTTCGTGAACGGGAAACGACTCGACATTAAATCAGCTGTCTTGAAGGTCGGCGATCGCATCACACTTTCCGCGGATGCCTACACAGGGCAAACGTACTTGCATGCAAAAGCAAATCCTCGTCTGCCCGTTCCCGATTACCTAAAAAAAGAAATTGGCAGTGACAATGTTGAAGCCGGGCTTATCAAAGAGGAACCGCAGATGGGCGACTTCCCGGTCCCGTTCAACGAAGGTCTGTTCACGAGCTACTACAACTTAAAAGGGTAGATCTATTGACACGAGATACGAGTGAATCAATGCTCGTATCTCGAGTGGCTGCACCTAGATATGCTCTGAATAAGAATAAGTATTTGATCGACCCCGAGGTCGAGCGTCTTGAACGCATCCTTGCGAGCGACGCGAAAGCCGAACCGCGCGATGTGCTACTGATCGAACTCGCACTCAAGACCGGCGCGCGGGCAACAGAGCTTCTCAGTCTTCGTCACGTCGATCTGAACATCTACGATCAAACCATCTTCATCCGCGGGATCAAGGGCTCAAACGACCGAGAGATTCCGATTAAAAAAGAAGTTTTCGACAGGCTGATGGCCTATGCTGCCACAGTTCCGCGAAACACCGAGCTCTTCCCAATCGGTTACCACCGGCTCCGTCAAATTTGGGATTGGTACCGGCCTGTCCCTAAAAAGTTTCACTCACTTCGCCACACTTTCGCGATCCGCGTGTACCGCAAAACGAAAGACCTGCGATTGTTGCAGGTAGCTTTAGGACACCGAAACATTTCGAACACCATGATCTACGCCGACTACGTGTACTCTCAATCCGAGCTCAAGAAGCTCATTCTCTAGCAGGTACCGCGTACGATTTTGCCACGCGCCGCGTGGCAAAATCGTACGCGGTACCGCCC
>CAJYOV010000045.1 GCA_913776405.1 Pseudobdellovibrionaceae bacterium | reverse complement strand
TGCCCATGTGTTTTACTGAGAGCGGAACAGGTGGCAAAACTTTCAGAAGGTACAAAAGGACGTAAACGATCGCGACCCCGAAGAATGGCAGGCGAATCTCGCGTTTCACTTTGTTGGCAGGAAGTGTTTTGGCGAGAATGTGCACAAAGAAAGAATGAATCAACGTCGCCGCCGCAATCGCGAGCATGAAAATAAAGACGCCGATCGTTCCGGCGGCGATTGAAACGACAATATTCAAATAGGAAATGAGGCAAAGAGCAAAGAGCGCATTTCTTAAAAGGTGCTTTGAAAGCTTCGGCGGTCTTACTTCGTTCAGATAAAGAAGTGCCGCAAGGATTAAAAGAAAAACAAACGATGAGATGAACGTGCCGCTTTTGAAATAGAAGATCGTGTAGACGTTCAGCAGTGTGCCGAGCAGAAAGTGCAAGACACCTTCGCGATAAGACCAAATTTTCGTAAGCCACTTCGGTACCGAAAGTTCTTTCGTTTCGCCGATCAGGTCCCATGAGATCAGAAACGCAGAGATGCACAAGTAGATGAACTGGTGTGCGAGCATCAGAGGGTCGGCGATGCGATGAAGAAGGAAGGCGTCGAAGATGAACCCGGCCGTGAAGAAAACGAGCGGTTCCCATTTTTTGTGTTTATGACTGAAGGCGCGTGCTTGCTCGAAGTACTTTTTCATCACTCAAGAGTCTGAATCTGAAATGCCCAGAGAGCAATCGCCTGCGCATTCGTGTCAGAATCGAGAATCTTCAATTTCGAGCCGTATATTTGATCACCTAGGATTGGCGCGTCGAGCGCTGCCAACTGAGCCCGTATCTGGTGGGTGCGACCGGTGAGAAGTTGAATCTCATTTCTGAAGAGTGTGGGGGCGCTTGAGTCCTCCATCTTCCATCGCTCGAGAGATTCTGATCGCTCGGATTTTAGAACGATTAGTTCACAGCGCAGTGACTCAGGTGTTTCACTGAGATGAACGACTTTCGGCGCCTTTGGACTCTTCGTCATGTAATGAACGTGTGAGCCAAGTGAAAGCGGCTTCTGCGTTAAAGCGACGTAGGCTCTTTTCCACAGACGGTTTTGAAATTTCGAGTTAATTCTCGATTGAGCTTCGCGGTTTTTGGCGAGGACGAGGAGCCCTGAGGTCTCAACATCGAGACGGTGAGTCACGTAGAGCCTGTACCCAAGTTCGTTTTCAAGATACGAAATGAGGTTCTCCCCGACGTTATCCACAAGCGCATGAACGGGTAACCCTGGCGGCTTATCTACGATGATGTAGTCGTCGGTTTCTTCGGTGATTCGCGAGCGAAGCTCGGCGCGCTTGGGAAAGCGTCGAGGTTCAAGATGCACGCGGATCTTATCACCCGCTTTAAGCTCGCGGTTCGGATCGGTCTCTCTTACATCGTCGATGTAGATGCTACCAAGTGAACAAAGAAGAAGGGCCCGTTCCGAAGAAACGAGCCCGCTTAAGAATCTTAGAAGTGATTGCGGCACTTCGACATTGAAATGTCTTACGCCGTACTCTTCGCCTCTCAAAAAATTACTTTCGCTTTGAGATCAAGTAATCGAGTGAGAAACGGCCTGGGCCGACAAGCATCAACATGATCGACATGCTGAAGTAAACGGCTGCTAATTCCCAACCTTGCACGAACGGGTCGCCTTTACCGATGTGAACTTGCATCGCAACCGCCATCGTGATCGCCATGCCAAGTGTTGCCAGCGGAACCAAAAGACCGAGGATCATCGCAAGACCGCCACCGAATTCCGAGAGTGCAGCGAGCCCCTGCAAAATGCCGGGAACGGGTGCATCCGGACCCATCCAGCTGAACGGCGTTTGGATTTTGCCCCAGCCGTGAAGCATGAATGCGACGCCGAATACGAGACGGAGAACCAAGAGACCGACCGATGGTTTCATCGCCGAAGTCTTGAGGTCGAAACGCGAGATGATCAAATTCAGCATGAACGAACTTCCTTTAATGTGAAAAGTGAGTGCTGACTCGAATCATATACAGATTTAGGGCCAGGTGAAGAACTGATTTTGACTCACAACTAGACGAGCGACTGGCTAGTAGTGACCGCAAGCTTCTGCGAAAATGAAAAGATGCGAAGAAGTCTAAGAGCCATGTCGCTCTTTCTATACGGGAGTTTGATCCTAGCGTCGGTTTATGCCGAAGCGGCTCAGACACGTGGTTCGGCGCCAACGACTTCCGCTAAACGCACAGTTTGTACCGTCACAGTCAATTCAGACGACGAGAAAAAAGCCTTTCAAGCGAAGCTGTCTCCTAAGGATTTCAAATTTGTAGAGCTGACGGATATCGGGCGCACGCCAGGCCAACCGAATGCCGATTGGTTCAAAAAGGCATGCGAACAAAAAGTCAGTTGCGACGTGTTAATTGTGTCGGGTCACTTCGCGGGTTCGTTCTTTGGTGACGGTCAAGAAGAGTGGTCGCTCGACGAAATGGAGCGAATGTCGTGTAGCAACAAATGCGCGGGCATTCTGCAGAACACGAAAGAAACGTTTTTGTTCGGTTGCAATACGCTTGCAACAAAAGAGAAAGATA
>CAJYOV010000044.1 GCA_913776405.1 Pseudobdellovibrionaceae bacterium | reverse complement strand
CACGCGGATTCAACGCGGATGGCACTGATGCAGGCACTCGTTTGAGAACGTCTTTAAGTACGCTTGGTACGCAGACAAGAGAGCTTCGCTTGGAGCCGCTTTCTCTGCACGGTTCCAGTCAGTGACGAATTTGCGAAGACGCGAGTGATACTCAGAGAAGTTTTGATCTTCGGTCTTTGCCGATCCACCAATCGACGACCAGATCGCGAGCGCAGATTCGAAGTCTTTCGTAGCTGCCTGAAGTTGCTTTTGTTCCATCTCGAGTTGCGCGAGACGGATATGACCTTCGAGGCGGGCTTCTGGTTTTGATTGCTTTTCTTGAGCGAACTTCCAAAGCTCGATCGCCGCTACCGGCTGACCGAGGCGCTCGAGTTCCGACGCAAGGAATGTAACGTTCGAAACTTTCGCAGCGTCCGGAGACACGTCGTAAAGGGTCTTTCCATCAGCCAAGGCTTGCGATTGGCCTGCATTTTTCGCATCTGCTTGGCGACGCCCCATGAACGTTGCAAGATCGCGCGAAACTTCTTCTTGGAATTGCTTATCGATTTGCGCAACACCTGAAACCGGCGCCGTGCGAGCTGAGAGCTCAGGTGTTTTTAAAACTGTGACGAGACCATTGATCGCGAGATCAAGATGACCTTCGTTAAATTCGCACCAAGCTGAACGGTACGCTGCCAAGCCCTTTGAGAGAGCCGCTGGGTTTGCGAGAACCGCTTGATAGTTTTTCTTGGCTTGAGCGTAGTCGCGGCGCTTGAAGTACACTTCTGCGAGCGACAAGTTCGCTTCGGCTTGCGCCGCTTGAGACTTTGGATCTTTAAGAATGCGCTCGTAAGTCGCGATCGCTTCTTTCTCGTTGCCGGTCATCTCGTAAAGATGGCCGACCTGAGCGAGGACTTTACCGACAGAGTTTTCCTGAACTTTCGGGAGAACTTCTTGGTAGTAGCTGAGGGCTTTTTTACGATCTTGAACGCCAGCTGTGCATGTCGTGCAGCCGGATTCGAGTTCTTTCATCGCGTCGAGACGAGCGCGCTCAGCGTGCAAGTCTGCGAGGCGAAGCGTGATCGCTGTTTTGCTTGCGTCCGCGGGTGCGAGATTCAGATAAACTTGAGTCAGCTTCTCAATGAGCATGTCACGCGTCTTCGGATCGACTGCTTGCGCAGAGGCCGATGGCGCGTGGCCCAATGAGAGACCGAGAGCGATCAGTACGCCCGCGGCTAATTTTGCTGTATTCAAACTCAAATTCATCTTCATAACCCAATCCCCCCGGACTGATGTTCTAAATCCCTATTACTGACCGATGACCGCGAACTTGATGTCGCTGAAACCGGCTTGGCTCGAAGCCAGTACGATGTTGTTCAAGACTTCGTACTTCAAACGACGGTCACCGAGGATCGTGATGATTCCCGGGAACTCTTCGTTTGGACGTGTCGCCTGGAACTTCTTGCGAAGGTCGAGAAGCGCCGGCACAAGACCGTTTACCGCAACTTCTTTGTCTTCGACGAAGACTTTGCCTTCTTCAACTTTTACGACCGGCTGACGGTCCAAAAGCTCGCCCATCTGCGCGTTCGGAAGCTCCATGCCTTTGCCCGGAACTACCACTTCTCCCGCTGAAGAGAAACTCATCAAAAGGAAAATCACGAGAATCGAGAACGCATCGATGAGCGCCGTGAGCAAGAGCTCTGCGTGCACTTCGCGCTTGTGACGCTCTGACTTCGGAGCGAGGACCGAATTTTCACCGATCACGCTCGAGAGCGCCGAAGTTTTAATCACGCCGTTAGATAGGATACCCATGTCATTACCCTTTCAATTACGTTCGTAGTTGTTCTGCAACTACCCGGCTTTCGCCGGACCTTTCCGGAGCTACTCCGGAAGGTTGCCGCTTAAAGCGGAGAAACACCTAAGTCGTTCATGCCGGACTTTTTGAATTGGTCCATGACGCCGATGATATCTTCGTACACGGAACCAGCAGTCGGCTGAATGAGAGCCGTCGTCAAAGTTGGAACCTTCTCTTTCGCTTGCGCGACAGCAGCGTGAAGCTGCTCAAGATTCGGTTTGCCTTTTTGGCCGCGGATTTGGAACTTCGCGAGCTTCGAAGAAAGGTTTGAATCACGGATATCGAGAGTGAGATCGCCACCCTGACCCATTGCCACCCACATCGTAGGGACTTTCTTCGTATCGCCAGCCGGTTGTCCGCCAACGGCCTGTTTCACGTTCATCGAAGCGACGTTGACCCACACTGCCGTCAAAAGCAGGAAGCAGATACAAGTCGACAACAAGTCGATAAACGGGATCAGGTTTACTTCAAAGTCGAGGCCTTTTTTCTTCTTCGACATAACATCGTTCCTTCAGTCGTTAAGCTTGAGCTAACGCTCAAGCAAATCTTCGCGGTCTACTACGCAACTTAGGCGTTGGCGTCAGCGGATGCTGATTTTGCTTTTTTCGTCGATGGAGTAGCGCGGAGGCCGACTGCGTCGAACGAGAATGACAACCAGTTGAAAGCTTTGAGGCCAGCTTGGTTCATGTCTTCAGCGAGTGCGTTCGCACGGTTCTGAAGAATCGCGTAAGCGATAAGAGCTGGGATCGCAGTGATGAGACCGTAAGCTGTTGCGTTCATCGCTTCTGAGATACCTGCAGACAAGAGAGCCGCTTTATCAGCTGGGTTCGCTTGGCTAACAGCCGAGAACGACGAGATCATACCAGAGATTGTACCGAGGAGACCCGTGAGAGTCGCAACGTTACCGAGCATCGAAAGGAAGCCGATGCGCTTATCGAGTTGTGAGTTTTCGTGAAGAAGAACTTCGTCCATTTTACCTTGGATCTCTTCTTTACCACCGAAGTTCTGAGCCGCTTGCGCGCCTGCTTGAACTGCGCGCGAAATCGGGTGCACATCGCGTGTCGCTTGTGCTTTTGAAACGACAGCTTCCATCTCACCGCGGCGGATGTTGTCTTCAAACGTGTTTACGAATT
>CAJYOV010000043.1 GCA_913776405.1 Pseudobdellovibrionaceae bacterium | reverse complement strand
TCGACGATTTTTCGAGACCCCAACCGAAACGGTCTGCGACAAACGGAAATAACATCGATTCCATCTGTGCCATCGCAAGACCCGACAAAAAGTAAACAAACATCAGCGGACCCGCGACAGGTCTTGCCATGTGTTTTGCGATTTCGACGAATCGATTTCTGCGGACTCTAGGTTTACCACGAACTGATTCAGGCAAGCTCTCTTTCAAAACTGAGAGTGCGAGCGCGAAGTTTGCGAAACAGAGAATCGCGGCACCGACGGCAGAAAAGCTCATGCCGAGCGGCGGGCTTGAACCCATTTTTTGACCGACGATGCCAAGACCTGCACCGATTAAGGGGCCAAAGATAAACCCAAGACCGAATGCAGCGCCGATGAGGCCCATGCCCTTCGATCTCTCTTCTGGTTTTGTGATGTCGGCGATGTACGCGTGCGCCGTCGAAATGTTGCCGCCAAAAATGCCGGCAAGAGCGCGCGCAATGAAGAGTAACCAAAGCGAATTCGAGAAGGCGAATAAAACGTAAGAGAAACCGCCGCCGATAAGGCCGATTAAGATCACCGGGCGGCGACCAATGCGATCGCTCAAAGCGCCCCAGAACGGTGAAAACAAAAACTGCATGACAGAGTAGATCGACATCAAAAGACCGATCTCGAACGCGGTCGCGTGAAACTCACGAGCGAGAAACGGACTCAGCGGCAAAATGATGCCGAAGCCGACGAGATCGATGAACACTGTCATGAAAATTACGACGAGGCGTGAACGCGTTGAATTTGCAGAATTGGCAGTCGAAGCCTCGACTTTAAGCCGGTCATTCATTTGGGGGACTTTCGCATCTTTAAGACGCTTGTGCTACGATTTTCCCACACTATGACACTCTTAAAAACGCCACGATGGATCGTCATTTCGATTGCAGTCGCCTTCACGACTTCCGCGCACGCATTGACGGTGCCTGAGACGCCGCCGTCTGCCTGGAATGAGGGCTCATTCAGCCTTCAAACGAGTTCCGAATACTTTTCCTCAAAGGCCAACTACACGAACAATCGCGGTTCGTTTGAACGTCTGCCAAACGGTAACGCTTGGACGTCGTTTGAGAACCGATTTAAAGCGCGCTTTGCGCCCAATCGAAACTTTTCGGTCTTTGTGGGTAGTGGGTTTAACGCCTCGACAGCGAAAGACATCCTCTCCGAACGCAGCAGTTCAGGATTTACGGAAGTCTTCGCTGGAGCAAATTTTCTTCTGACACGTCGCTGGTGGCGCGTTGTTCCGGAAATCGAAGTCTCATATCCACTTGAAGAAACCGAATACGCTCAGACCACGCCGCTTACAAACGACGGCGTTCCGTATGCGAGAGCCGGCGTCTTTTTATTCAAGCCGTATAAGTATCTTCGCTTCGAGAGCTATCTCGGCTTCCATTTTCCCGGTGAAGGTTTGGCGAAGCGCTTCATGTACCAATTGGCAACTGAGGTCGCTTTGTTCGGCGGCTTCACGGTTGGCGCAGGCGTTCAAGGTTACGAGACGATCATTTCAGACGAGACGTCTTATGCAGAACGTCGCATTACGAGTGCGACCGCAGACGCAACAAGCGATCGATTCTGGGCCTACAACCCCGCTCTCATCGAGGGTCGCGCGTGGCTGGGGCTGCGCCTCGATAAATCCTTTAACATTCGCTTAGGCTACTTAAAAACTGTGAACGGAGTGCGCACCGCGGAAGGCAACTCGTTTCTTCTTTCACTCAATTTTAATTCCGCCGGCAATACGTCGGGTTTCGTACCGACGAACCGACCACGCCAGACATCACCGCAGCGCGAACAAGCTGTCGTAGGAAAGCAGCCGGTTCCACAAAATCAGCGCGGCTTCCGCACCGAGCCTGAAGTCAACGATCCTGAACTTTTCGATCAACGCGACTCGCTCGACAACGCTGAGCGACTTCTCGAAAATAGATAAACCGGAACTCGTAAACCCTCGCGATTGAGAGTCTCTCCTTGCTAGATGCGTAAACACGTTGCTACCGTGTTTACGCCAACGTCTATTTCAGGAGCTCTCGTTCATGTTCAAATTTTTTGTTCCGGCTGCGCTTCTCTTCGCCTTCATCAACTTCGCCGCACTCACATCCGACGCAAGCCTTGTTCGCAAGACCGTCGAATACAAAGAAGGCTCGACAACTCTCGAGGGCTATCTCGTTTACGACGACGCGATTAAAGCGTCGCGCCCAGGCGTTCTCGTCGTCCACAACTGGATGGGTCTCACCGACGAAACAAAAGAGAAAGCCGACGCTGTCGCGCAACTTGGTTACATCGCTTTTGCGGCAGACATCTACGGCAAAGGCGTTCGTCCAAAAACTGTTGATGAAGCAGCTGCGCTTGCAGGTAAGTTTCGTAACGGCGACCGCACACTCTTACGCAAACGCGCGGATGCAGGCCTCAAGACTCTCGCTAAACAATCAGGCGTCGAAAAAGGTCGTCTTGCGGTGATCGGTTACTGCTTCGGCGGCACAACTGCGATCGAACTTGGTCGTCACGGTGCCGATGTTCGCACGATTGCCAGCTTCCACGGCGGTCTTGACAGCCCAAAACCTGCCGACGGCAAGAAGATCAAAGGCAAAGTTCTAGCGCTTGCGGGTGCGGACGATCCGTTTCAGAAGCCTGAAGATCTAAATGCGTTCCAAGATGAAATGCGCTCTAATAAAGTCGATTGGCAGCTCGTTCTTTACGGCGGAGCCGTTCACAGCTTCACCGAGAAGGCAGCTGGCACAGACAACTCAAAGGGTGCGGCTTATAACGAGCTCGCAGATCAAAGAAGCTGGCTTGCGTTGCAAGATTTCTTCAAGAACTACCTCTAAATTCAGCAGCCCACCGGGTCTAAATTGTATTTCGGTTAAGACCCGGTATTCGAAGATTTAGCGGCTTGAACATCGAGTACCCCCGCGCTACCACCTTAGGCCTTGGGGGGAATTCAAATGAAGTTTATCGGTCGCCAGATCCAGGCGCTCTTAGTTCTTGTTCTATTTGTTCCGGCATTCGCAAACGCACTCGTCTTAACAAACGACAAGATCCCTTACTACGGCGATCTCTTTTACAAAGACGTCGCTTCCGGCACCCGCGATCAAGACCTCATCGAAGAACTTCGCAACGTTCTCACTAGCAAACACCAAACAGGCACAAACGGTTTCGATTCGATCGTAAAGCACTGCGATGCAGCTGCTAAAGGCTGTTACGAGCAACGTTCGATCGGCTACAAAGCGGCTCGAAAAGTTCTTCTCGGTAACCTTCACCTCGTTCAAATCTCGGCAAAACAATACGGAATCAAAGAAGTCTATTGCCAAGAGACGATGACCGGCGATCAATTCCCAGACGGCGACAAGCCATGGCCGGATACAACACCTTCTGACAAATACATCAATATCGAGCACACGTGGCCACAGAGCCGCTTCTCGAAAAAGTTCGACAGCGGTGTTCAGAAAGCCGACTTGCACCACCTCTTCCCGACCGATTCAAAACTGAACGGCATCCGCGGTAATTTCAAATTCGCGGTCGTCGATCATCCGGAAAAAGCGCTCCGTTGCGGCCTCAGCAAATTCGGTCAAGCAAACGGTAAAGGTGGCCACTTCTTCGAGCCACCCGATGCTCACAAAGGTAACGTCGCTCGCGCGCTCTTTTACTTCTCGGTTCGTTACGATATTCAAATCGATCCGTTCGAGGAAGGCTTCTTGAGAGCCTGGAACAAAGCCGATCCTGTCGACGATGAAGAACGCCTTCGCAACGAAGAGATCTTCAAAATCCAGGGCAACCGAAATCCATTCATCGACTTCCCTGAACTCTCAGACTCAATCTCTGATTTCTAAGCCAACGACTGGCTTCGAAAATAAAAAAGCCGGCCCTCAAAGGTCGGCTTTTTTTTGCCCTCAATGAACTCGTTCGTAAGCTTACGCTTTACCGACCGGGCCTGAGCCCAAGTGCGCTTGCGCCTGTGCCAAGTTGATTTGCGGATCTGGCACCGTGACGTGAGATTGATCAACCATCTGCATGTGCGATTGGCAGATCGTGCGGAGGTTGACTTCAAACTGCATGCGAAGACGCTTCAAGTCTGCGATCTCTTGATAAACGCGCTTCAATTGGTCGCGGCTGTCTTTCAAGATCATGTCTGCTTTTTGATGAGCATCGCCAACGATAAGTTTGCTTTCGCGCTCTGCGTCCGCTCGGATGCCGTCAGACATCTTCGCTGCCGTTTGAATCGTCGATTTTAGAGTTTCGTCGCGCTCCTTGTATTCAATGAGCTGCATCTCTTTTTGACGGAGCGATTCTTTCAGAGCGTTTCGCTCACGAATGATCTCTTCCATCTGATCGGCAACGTCACGCATGAAATCCGCCACCTCGTCTGGATCGAGACCCATCACCTTACGAGCAAACGTTTTGTGAGCGATATCGATTGGAGCGATTTTCATCTTCGAGTCCTTCCGAAGTTCGGGGAAAAGCGTCTAAAAAAAGCCATCTTGGCTTCGCTTTTTAATTTTCTGGGTCACCTTCAGATTAAAGGTCGTAAGGGGCGCCTCGCAATACGGTCTCATCAATCACGACCTTGGGCTGGCCCGAGAGAGCTTCAGACCGTTGCCATGCCCGTCTTAAACGACTCTAAGGCTCGCCGTAACGGAACAGATCAATATTGAGCGCGCAGATCTCCTCTTCCTTAGAGGGCGCGATGACTTTTTCGCACGCGAGAATTTGCTCTTCGAGCATTTTCCGGATCTTCCCAAAGTCTTTCTTCGATAACGTGTACACCGCTGAAAAATGCAGATTCGTCTGCGCTTGTTTTTGAATATGCCGAAGACTCTCAATTCGCCATGTTGAGTGCGCAGCCACCGCAAGAGGCGACGACCGCTGTAGATGCACGCGACGACTTCCCGTCTCGAACGTAAGCCCATTTTTTCTGACGAGGCCTACTTCGACTAAAAATTCGGCCGCGCGCGAAACCTCGGCTTCCGAAACGATCAATAAGCGAGACAGCGACGCTAGGGTCATCTCGGATTTCAACATCGTCGCGATATAGATCGCCGAATAAAGCCACGTTGAGTAGTAGCGAGTTTGCTCGTCGCCCGAGAGGTTCTCCTGATTCGCAAGCGCGGTCTCGACTTGGCTCTGCTCCCGACGAACAACTTCGATCTTCTTCTCATAGTGTGCTGTCAGTGCGGCCGAGCCTGCGCGTTCGTAGCGATGAAGTAGAAGAACAAAATCTAGCTCGTCATGGTTGAGCCGCAGAAAACTGCAAGTCGCGAGGAGCATCTCTTCAGACATGTGAGAACGCTCAGTCAGCACTTGGCTCAAGAAGGACGTCTGACACCCAAGCTCGCGAGCTAGGGCCTGGCGTTGCCCGCGCGCCTCGCCCGCACTCGGGAAGCAGTCCCGTAAAAAAGGCCGATAGCCATCGTATGCGAATACAGACTTCATTAAATTAGTATCAGCTAAACTTTTTGATCACTAAATTAGAAACTTAATCATGACGCGAGGCATTAGGCATCGTATCTTATTCAGGAATTCAACACTAAACGCGGGCGAGCTAGGGCCGCCATCAGACTCGGAGCATCTGTATGAGAAAGACGATTTTGAACTCGATCCTGATACTGACCTCGTTCTGCGCAACAGCCCCTATCAATGCTTTCGCGGCTTCACAGCAACCGTCAGAAATCACCCATGCCGTGAGACTCCGCGTTCAAGAGCCGTCGATGGCTGGCTACGTTTGCGAGATCGCTTTGAGCTCAGACTGGGACTTAAAGAATGGTGTTCTCGAGTTCGGTTCTTTTTATCAAAACGGAACCGCAAACGATTTAGGTTCAACGACGCGCCACAAATTCAACGTGACCAACAACTCTGAATTTAAACAGATCGCTAAGCTCGTCACGTCGGTTCGACCGGGTGGCTCATCGGCACTCAAACTCTACGCTGGCACTATCGATTACGATCTGATTTCAGGCGAAAAAAACAGAGTAGCAGAAGCCCGCTCAATCTATGCGAACACATCGGTAAATCAAAAAGTCATCAAGTTGATGAACCGCCTCTGCAACAAAGCTCGGGTCACCTTCAACGCTCATCATCCGGATGTAGCAGTTCGCTCGCTCGGAGAGGGTGTCATCCAAGCTGAGCAGAGCGTTTCGTTAAGCCAGTCCTTTTTTTCAATCTTTAATTTCTAATCCGTTTAACCAACTCAATTCACTTAGGAGTCTTTTATGAAATTCGTAGCAACTGTTCTTGTCGCAGCTCTTTCGTTCACATCATTCGCCCCACGCGCATTCGCAGGTCAAACAACGAGCCGTCAAGCATCTGCCTTTGACCGCCTCGAGAAAGTTCTGGCACTCCAAAGCGAAGTTGCAGATCTCAATTACCAGATCGCTTCGGCACGCGCCGCGCGCTCAGCAGCAGCTGGGGCGGCCGGCACGACGATCGTTATGACCGTGGGCCTCGCAGCTCTCACCGGTGCACTGTCTCGAGCAGCAAATGGCAGTGTAACGGGCCTCATCTTCGTCATCCCTACTTTAGGAGCGGGTGCAGCAACCCTCGGCGTCGGCGCAACGGCGGTGGGTTCCGGGATCGCATTCGTCTTGTCACATCGCCAACTGCTAGAACTTGAAAAACGACTGGTTCGGATTCAAGCCCTTCTTGAAGTTAAAGAAGATCAACTCCGTTCACAGATGTAACAAGCGAGACCAAAATGAAAGCCATCGCGATTTTCCTCATCTTCTTTGCTAGCCAAGCAGCCTTTGCCGGTTTCACTTGCGAAAATGTTTTCGTGAACGAGACACCCGCAAAAGAGTATGCGCTGAAATTGGGGATCGATGAGAATCGCGATACCGTCAGTAAGCTCCTCTTTAAGCGTTACTTTAAAAAATGGAACCCGTCTTTCGCGTACACGACCGCAACGTTCGAGAAGAGAATTGCTGAAAGTTATGATCTGCTTCGCAAACTTCAAATACGCCAAGGCTTGATCGACAATCGCGGTCGCGATTTTCATGAAAAGCCTGAAGAATTAATCGAGTGGGCAGAGACATCTTTAATGAAAGAGGGTCTAAAGCCTTACCTCTTGAAAATGCCTGCCGATCTTTCGGCAGCCAATCGCCTCCGTTATCAGATACAGCGTCTTCTCGAGACAAAAGCGATGAAAACGCTCTGGACTTCGCTAACGCTGAATTTGCCGAAGCGGTTTGACCGTTCAGTTCCGCCAGATCTTTTAACTCAGATTTCTATCGACGGTGTTGACGCTCATATCGATGAATTGCAACAAGCTTATAACGTCACACATCAAAGCAAGGTCGACACTTACAAGCGACTTCGTAAAGCAATCGGATATATGGTTCTGACCGTAAATGCGCTGATGATGTTTCATCATCTGGAGCTCTCAGAAAAGCAACAGCAGCTCGCAGCGGAGCAACTTCGCATCGAACAGGCTCAGCAATTCAACCAGATGAATCAGCAGCTTGATCAACTCGAAGCCATGATTGACGCAATCTAGGTGAAGCGCCACTCGAGGGCACCTATCTAAAGTTTAGACACCTCAGAACCACCAGGCTTTCGACGACCGGGGCACAAACCCTGCTCTCTTAAGGGTCTATGCTGGGTTTCAAAAACATGCTCCTTACTCTCGCACTTGCTACTTCGGTCGCCGTCATTGGTTGTGCGAAGCCAGGAGCTATTGGACCTGCAAGCGACATCAACGCGAACGACCCGTCCGCAACTTCGACGACGCCAAAAAACTCGATGGGCGGCGGCTCCTCCGTCGGAGGTGGTCACGTTCGCGTCTGTATGACGGCTGAGGCTGCAGAAAAATTAAAGAACACACTCGTCAAGAATTCTGCTGTCGATCAGATCGCGATGGACCCGTTCGGCGATATTTTGGGTTCTGAAATCGTAAGTGTCGAGACGCTCGATCTGCTCGAAAAGCCGGGGCAGAAAAAACTTGTTCGCGCTCTTCTGAAAGATGTTGCTGGAAAGATTGAGGCCGGCACGAAGAAGTGGGGCTACACCGAACTTCCGAGACCCATCCGAGTGATGAAAGTGTCGCTCGCAGAAATCTACGACCGTCTTGCAGCAACGAAGCAATCTGCTTTCAACGGCAGTAAAGAGGATCGTTTTTCTCAGGCTCTCATGGACGTTTGGGACAACATCGAGTGGAGCCCGTCTGAAACAGGCTTGCGTCTGACGAAAGACTTCGATCCCAAAGTCACAAACGCTAAGAACTGCATCTTTGCTCAAGCTGTTCGCCAAACTCTGTTTTCTGAACGAGTGGCCGCGCTCGATTACGACGCGAAACTTCTGGCGCGCATGAGCGACGAAGACCTCATCGCACTGGCTCTACACGAGTCCGTCTATAACCTTGTTCTTCACGCACCGAAATACAGAAAGCTTAAGAACCCGTCCGTTACAACACGTGAGATTACAACGCTTCTCCTCGAGGGACTTGCGGGTGGTGGGTATTCGACTAGTCCTTACGAGGACTTCGCAAAAATCCTAAAGGCGATCGGCTACGGCCCTTACCTAGATATGGACCGCGTTGCCTACGCCAAATGGGTAAAAGAAAACCCGGGTAAGACCCTTCCTAAATCCGATCCGACGAACACAGAGCCATAACTGGCCCGAGCTGCAATCACAAACGCAAACAGGTCTGAACTCGTTCTGAAAGGCGTTTCCCACGTGAAAGCGGTACTTTTTGCATCTCTATTGGCGTTAACTGGCACTTTGATTGCTCAACCAAGCTATGCGCTTGAGCAGTGTAACTCAGCTCCCAAATCGACAATCACGTCAAGCTTTGGCGGTCTTCAGATCCAAAAGCTCGAAGGTGACTACGCGAAAGATACTTACGAAGAGCTCGACACGGACGAAGTGACGCCGCAAGAAGGCGACGTTCCTGAGCGTGTTCCGGGTGCAAAAGCGAAGTACACGAAAGACATCAATTGCGTGAAGTATCGCCCGGCAAAATTCTTAGATCGCTTTTACGTCGGTCAGGAAAATTGCGAAACGTATATCTGCCACGTCGTTAGACGCTAATTATTGTTTCGATGTTCCGCGGGCAATTTCCTGATCGCGGATGACGGCTTTCTCGAAGCTGTAACGAAGCGCGCGCTCGATCTCGAGCTCGCGCATCGATTGAAGACCCGCTGCGGTCACACCCTTTTTCGAGACCACGCGATCTTGAAGTTCTTGAATTGAGATCTCGCCCGATTGAGCTGCTAGCTCTGCTGCGCCTAAGAATGTTTGAATCACCATCTGCTTTGCGACGGGGCTCTCGAAGCCGTGTTCCTCGAGCCATTCCTGCCAGTACATCATCATCTCAAAAATGAAGCCGGGCCCGCTTCCGCAGCTCACCGTTAACGCCTCGAAGAGTTCGCCCTCTTCGACAGGTACGACGATTCCAAGTGGGCCTAAGACCTCTTCAACTGAGGCTTCGTAAGCTTCTGCGCCTTCAGCGAGGCAATAACCCACGACGGCTTTTCGAATGTGGGCCGGCGTATTCGGCATCGCGCGCGCTAGACCAATCACATTCGGAAGAAGACGCTTCAGTGATTGGAGACTAAAGCCCGCAGCAAGCGAGATCACAATCTGAGATTCATGAAAAGACGAAGCAATTGGCTCAAGAACACCGACAAGATCTTGCGGCTTCACTGCGAGGATCACGATGTCGCACAGGTCGATGAGCTCTTCATTTGTCTTCACTGGCGTGATGCCTAAGGTTTCTTGAACTTTAAGCAGCTTGCCTGGCGACCGATTCGTTGCATAAAGATTTGCAAGAGGCACCGCTTGAGAATCGACCAGAGCTTTCATAATGGCTTGAGCCATGTTGCCCGCACCAATAAAGCCGATCTTGCGCTGCCTGATGAGTGAGGGGCCTGTCAAAGAACGCTCCGTTCGCCAAAGAGACTTGTACCGACACGAACAAGTGTCGCACCTTCGAGAATCGCCCATTCGTAGTCTGAACTCGTACCCATAGAGAGTTCTTTGAAGTGTGCTTTCTCTTTGTGCGAGACGTACTTCTCGCGCCACTTTTCAAGATTAGAACGCAAACTGGCAAATTGCGAGCGAGCTTTTGACTCATTCTCAGTTAAAGGCGGTAGCGCCATCAGGCCTCGAAGCCGCAAATTCGGAAGTTGAAAAATCGATTCGATCACACCTGGAGCTTCGAGTTCTGAGACCCCATGCTTTGTCGCTTCATCACCCACGTGAATTTGCAGAAGGATGTCTTGCACGACACCCGCTGAGACAGAAACTTTTGAAAGCTCCGCTGCAACTTTGAGTCGATCGACGCTGTGAACGAGTTCGAATTTTCCGGCGATTTGTTTGATTTTGTTTGTTTGGAGACTGCCAATAAAATGCCAGCGCGCGCCTGGGAAAAGGTCGACTTTTTCGACGGCTTCTTGCACGTAATTTTCACCGAAAAGTGTCTGGCCCGCATCACTCGCGGCCATGATCAACTCGATCGGCTTCGTTTTTGAAACCGCAACGAGCTCCACAGCTGTTGCCGAACGATTCGAGCGCGCACAGGCCGCTTCGATTTTCGTTTTCACTTCGATCAAGTTGGCTCTGAGTTCACGAAGTCCGACGTTCAACGACCCATCCCTTTTTAGCGATCAAATCCGAAACGAGTTTCACTGGCAAACCCATCACCGTATCGAAAGAGCCTTCAAGCTTAGCCACGAACTTTCCAGCTTCACTTTGAATTCCGTAACCGCCTGCTTTATCGAGACCGTTTTCGCTTTCGACGTAAGCTCGCATTTCCTCTTCACTCAAATTCCGAAAGTGAATGCGCGCGACGTCGTGATCGACGACCAGCTGACCTGTTTCACCCTCGACTAGACAAACGGCCGTAATCACCTTGTGAACTCGACCCGAGAGCTGTCGAAGAAACGACAGGTTTTCGTTCTGGTCCTTCGGCTTGCCAAGAAGGGTGTCATTTAAAACGACAACTGTATCAGAGGTAAGCAGCAAAATGCCCTGCTTTTCCGAGGGCTTAGCCGTGTCTAGCCAGGCTGTTGCTTTCCGTCTAGCGATGTCGCGGACCTGGTCGGTCAAATTCAGGTTTTCGTCCGGAATTTCCGATATTTGAAGAGGAGAAACTGTAAACGCAAACCCCGCTTGCTCTAGAAGTTCTCTACGGCGTGGGGATTGGGAAGCCAAAACAAGCTTTCGCATAAG
>CAJYOV010000042.1 GCA_913776405.1 Pseudobdellovibrionaceae bacterium | reverse complement strand
AGTGAATCGTCATTACATTTTGGATCTTCTCCCAGGGAAAAGCCTTATTGAAAACTTCATCGGCCGCGGCTTTCCCGTCTACACGATTCAGTGGACTCACCCACCCGATCACGATCGTTTTCTCTCGATCGAAGATCTTTTCAAAAGTCGCATTTTGAAAGCCATCGAAGTTGCAGCTGCGCAGTCGCCAACCGGCAAAGTTCATTTAGTCGGCCAGTGTCTGGGCGGAACACTTGCAGCAATCGCAGCCTCACTTCGGCCCGAAAAGATCGAGTCCCTCACGCTCCTGACCGCGCCGCTCGAATTTAACGATGCGGGTCAACTCGGCGCTTGGGCGAACGCGCCCGGCTTCGACCTCGACGCGTTAGTTGAAGCTTACGGCAACGTGCCAGCGAAATTCCTGCAGACGTCGTTTCAATTTCTGAAACCGTCGGGCCATTTGCTAAAAGTTCAAAAGGCTTTCTCTAAGCGCAAAGACGAAGACTTCCTTCTCACGTTCTTAGCGATGGAGATGTGGTCGAACGACGCCATGGCATTTCCAGGCGAGTGCTACCGCTTCTTGATTCGCGAGCTCTACCAGAAGAATGCGTTCGCTCGAGGCGAACTCAAAGTCTGCGGTAGGACGATCTCGCTTGAAAACGCGACGTTTCCAATTCTCGACGTTGTCGCGGCTGACGATCACATCGTGCCCGTCACCACGCGCCTCGCTTTGAAGAATGAAAACCGCGTGACACAGCTTGAACTTGCCGGCGGGCACATTGGCGCCATTATCGGCGGCCAAGCACGTAAATCGTTTTGGCCAAAGTGGGCAACATGGCTCAAGAGCGCGTGAGCGAATCGAGCCTCGAAACAGTTGAAGGGTTCTTGGAAGTCGAAGCCGGTTGGGAAATTCACTATCGGTGGACACGCGCAAAAACCGGTTCGCACGCACCGATTGCGGTCTTCTTGAACGGCTTAGGCGACGAACATACGTCGTGGCAGCCGTTTGTTGATAAACTCGATACGACCGATCGCCTTCAACTCGATCTCCGTGGGCAGGGCCAAAGCCTGCAACGCAGACTTGATTACGCGCCAAAAACGCAATTCCGTATCGGTATCCCAACTCAAAGTGAAGATGTCCTCGCGGTGCTGAACCATCTCGGAATCAAAGAAAAGGTGACGCTCGTGGGCAATAGCTATGGCGGCGGCGTGGCGTTTGATTTTGCAAGCCGGTATCCCGAGCGCGTAAAACGCTTGGCCTTGATCGTGCCTTACATCTTAAGGCTTGATCGCTCGTTTCCGCTGCAGAGACTTTGGAGCTGGCAGTGGCGAACGGCACGTGGCCTCGGGCTTATCCCGCACGCAGTCGCAAACTCAGTCGAGTCCGCCTACGAAAATTTCCTCTCAAGTTACATGAACCAGAGATTTGAAAATCGAATGGGAAATGACGTTCGCAGACGTGTCGCGATTGAACTGTCGCACGGGATCATGGAATTTGATGCGTTTGAAGTTTTGGAGAGGCTGCCGGACGCGAGCGTGTTTTTACTCACGTCCGACTGCGAGACCCTAATTCCGCGAAGTTTGTTTCGCGAATTTTGGCGAAGGCTCCCCGTCTCGAAGCAAGGTCACTGGACCCGCGTGCCTGACGGTGAGCATTTGCTTCTCGAGCAGAAGCCAGAACTCGTTCTCGAGTGGCTTCGCTCGGTGGTCGACTGATTAGAGGAAAAGGCTGAAGTTGATCAAGAAGCGAGTCGCATCGCCTGGCGCCGATGTGTCACCGCTGAAGAAGTAAAGGGCTTTCACGGCAGGTCCGAGAGCGATCGACTCTGTGAAGAAGTAATCCCAAGCAAGACCTGTTTCACCCGCCATGTATTTATCGCCGAATTCAGGCTTAACGTAACGAATCGACTGGTCGATCGAGATCGCCCATTTCGATGTGTGTGTGAGGTAGTAAGTGACCGAAGGGCCAACCTCGAATTGCGAATTGATCGTACCGCCATCTACGTAACGGAACGTGCCACCTACCGAGAAGCGATTCAGAACGAAATATTCAACCTTCGGGCTGAGATCGAGAACCCAACCGTTGCCGTCAGCTGGCGTTTGATAGAAGCCTTGGCCAGCAACTTCTAAATGGCCTTTTGTGATGTACAACGGGCCCATCGGACGGTGCTCGGGTTGCGTCGTCTCTTCGGCTGAAGCTGATGATGCGATGACAACTGTTGATACGAACAGAGTGAGAGCAAGCAGTGCAAAACGTTTGAACATGAAAACTGTCCTCCTGAGACATGTGCAACCCATTCCTAACGTGAGAACCGAGGCTCTGGGGATCCAGAAGTGCCAAACGTGGACAGAACTTCATGAGTGTGCACGACACATGTGCGCAATGGTCTCGCAAATTCGAGTTTAAATCAGGCTTTGTCGGGTGAACGCTAGCGAGTTCGCGTGCGATCACTTGGGGTCTCGATCGTCTGCTCTCACACTTATTTCAGACTCTGCAGTCGAACTTCGAGAGCGTTTACCGCTTGCGTGAGACGGCTCAACGAATAGGTCGCGTCGGCCTTACTCGGAGTTTGCTCATACTCGGTCCAAGAGAAATTTGTATCGGCGACATTTCCGAGAGTCGCGAGTTCT
>CAJYOV010000041.1 GCA_913776405.1 Pseudobdellovibrionaceae bacterium | reverse complement strand
CCCTACACGACGCTCTTCCGATCTCACAAAACCCAACACTCTCAACACCCCAAGAACTCCCGCACCGATTCGCCAAGCGCTTAGCCCCACTTCATGTCACTCGCCTTTGGGAAAACGCAGAGGGCCGCAAGAAGCTAGACGAACTGCGCGTGAGCTTGACGCAAGCCGAGCGTTCGCTCATTTTCTATGTCCTCATTGACCATCCCCGCCTGCTATTCGGAGAGCTCGGCGCAAAAGTTCTCAATTTGCGCGGCGTTCATCACAGTCTGGACCGCGATGGCAAACCGACTAACATCGATGGCACCATTTTCGATGTCAGACAAGAGCTTGCCCACCTTCCAAAAGACGAAGAGACCAAACTCTTAGAGGGCTGGAAGACAATCGACAATCCAAACTATTTTTGGCATCGGTCCGTCCTCTCCAGAAAATTGTTAGGCATTATGACTGCCGTCTCTCACTATGACGGCCAACCAAACTCGGCCGTCATTAAGGGAACTTTTGAAGACACCATTCAGTTGGCACTGACCAAAGGAGAATTACTCAAGGTCGTGCGAACTGCGAAGCCGTATTATCTCCCACGCTACGGGCAAGACGTAGATAAAACCATTCCGAAAGACTACGACTTCAGAGGCTACAGCGAATTTCGAGACTTTTTCAAATGGCTGAATGAAAGTCCCGACCGTAAGAAATATGCGGAACTCGTGATTTTCCACAGCTTCGTTCCGTGGCTCAAAGCGGTTACGAATCCTCAATTCGTTGCGAAGGAAAGTTTTGACGAGCAACAGACGCGGATCATGCGAGACGACGCCGAGCCACGCCTCGCACGGCGCGGCCTTACACTCATGAGCGCGAGAAAGCGTTATCTCGAATCGATTCGCAATTCAAAACTCGACGTCGGCGCAGCTGTCTACGCGTTTCCAACTCAAGCTCCGAAGGCTGAATCTTCGATCGAACAACCAGCAGCCTACGTGGTGCAAAGCCCGAAACTCGCCGTTGAATTTGCAAAAGCACTCGATGCCGCAGATGTGGATGTGTTCGCACTTGATCACATGAGCGCCGTTCACAGCGCGCAGAAGATGGCCGTGATTTTAACAAGAGCCGCGCTTGCGCTATCGACGATCTCGAAATCTGTTCAAGATGCTACGATGGACAAGGTCAGCTACGCGGCCTCGATTCGAATGACGACCCTAACGCCAGTCGAAATCGAAACGCATCTCCGAAAACTTGATGAATTTCACGCTACGACTGAACTTTTTGCTGAAGAGCGAGTTCAAATGCAGCGCTTTGCCGATCAAGTTGCATTCAAGGCGATGAGTGCTGTCGAATCGCTTGAGACTCTATCGAGAGAAAACGCATTTCAAAATTTGAGCACCGAGCAGACAAAAGAGTTTCTCGCGGCAAAAACAGCACTTCAGGACACGCTCGCGAAATTCAAAGGGCTAAAAGCGCAAACGGCTATGAACATCGCACAAGCAGAGTCGCTGCTGGTTTCGAAGACAACCGAATCTCAACGTTTGCTTTTGAACGAGATAAAATAGCTTACGCTTTTAAGAAGACGCGGCGGATTTTATAGAACTGCCCATTTTCCGCGAGCAAAATTGCAAGCAAATCCTCAGTCTCACGCGAGATCACGCGGACCGGAGGTGGAGCCGAGCCAATCGAAACGTGCTGCAGAAGCTGAGCTTGCACGACCTTCGAGATTTGCCCGTTCTTCAGAAGAGTTTCGCAATAGCCATCAATGAAGATCGGCTGGAAAAACGGCAGCGCATCTTTGAGCGGAACCCACGCGGGCCCGATGACACGGCCATGGCGTTCTTCGCGATTCTCCCAGCGAGTTGCGAGATCTTCGAGCGTAATCGCTTGAGAAACATTAAAAGGCATACTTTCGATACGGCGAAGACCTTCGACCGTCGCGCCGCAGCCGAGTTTCTCGCCCAGCGCATTGGCCCACGCACGAATGAAGCTCCCCTTCGAACAGCTCATGCGAACGACGACTTGATCTTTAGATGCTTCGATTAAATTCACATCGAAGAATTCCATCTCGCGTTCGGGCACGATGTCTTCAGCGGGTTGCTCACCTTTGTGAGCGTACTCGTAAAGTTTTTTGCCATCGACTTTGACGGCCGAATGAAGCGGGACTTTGAGTTTCAAGACGCCCGCCAGAGACGCAACTGCTTTTTGAATTTCATCGAGCGAAGAGTTAACAGGCGCTTCGCGCGTAACCTTGCCCGTAATATCCATGGAGTCTGTCGTGACGCCGAGTTTTGCTTTTAGCTCGTACGATTTGTTACCGTTCAGGATGTAATCGGACACTTTCGTGCCCTCGCCGATCAGGAGGATCAGAAGGCCACTTGCGAGTGGGTCCAAGGTTCCAGCGTGGCCGATGTTACGATTACCGAGGATACGACGCACTTTCGCAACGACATCGTGGCTAGTCATGCCGACTGGCTTATCTACGAGAAGAAGACCGTTCAAAGGATTCATATCTGATTCACTTACGATTCGCTTATGAAAAAGCCGACTTCAGGAGCCGGCTTTTCAAGATTCGCCATCAATGGCTTAAAGTTTGAGTTCAAGCTTCTTCGCCTGAACCATCCGTCGGTTTAGAAGAGTCGCTTAAGTCTTTTAAGATCTTCTCGACCTTCATCGCACTTTCGTAACCTTCGTCGTAATAGAATGTCACTTTCGGCGTATAGCGCATCTGCAGAACTTGCGCGAGGCGATGCTGAACTTCGCTTGAATGCTCATTCAGTTCATTCGCGGCTTCTTTGCGCCCGAGTTCTTCACGTTTTTTGAACGCTTCCTCGGTCTCGCCTTCTTCGCGATTGACCAGAAGAGTAAAATGGCAGCGCGCGATCCGAAGATCGGCGCTGACCACGACACGAGTCAGAGAAACGAAACCCGGGAGCGTGCCGCTGAAGCCACCCAAAAGGTACATGCCCACGACGTCCCGAATTTCTCTTTCAACTTTAGCGAGGCGGTGGCTCTCGCCCCCGCCTTTCAAAGGATTCTTACCCATCTATCAGTGAAGCTCTCTAACGACTGTTTCTTTTGAGAACGCTTCGATGATGTCGCCGACTTTGATGTCGTTGTAGTTTTCGATTGCGATACCGCACTCGTAACCTTGCGCCACTTCTTTTGCGTCGTCTTTGAAACGTTTAAGCGATGCGAGCTTGCCCGTGTAAACGATCGTGCCTTGGCGGATAAGGCGGACTTCGGCGTTTCTGAGGATTTTGCCCTCGGTAACGAACGAACCCGCAATCGTGCCCGCTTTTGGAATCGAGAAAACGTTCCGCACTTCTGCACGGCCGAGTTCTTTCTCGACGATGTCTGGAGTGAGGAGGCCTGCCATCGCTTTTTTCATATCGTCCATCAATTCGTACACGATCGTGTAGGTCTTGATGTCGACACCGTGACGTTTCGCAGCCGCTTGTGCGCCCGAATCCGGACGCACGTTGAAGCCGACGATGATCGCTTTCGCTGTTGACGCGAGAAGAACGTCAGATTCGTTGATGCCACCAATCGCCGCGTGGATGATTTTAGGCTTCACTTCATCTGTCGCAAGTTTCTCGAACATGCCTTTGATCGCTTCCGAAGAACCGGCAACGTCAGATTTCAAGACAATCGCGAGCTCTTTCACATCGCCCTGTTTCAACTTCGAGAAGATGTCCTCGAGTGAAAGCTTGCCTTTCGATTCCGCCGCTGCTGCAGCAGCCGCCTTACGTTGACCTGCGATTCGGTCCGCTGCCTGATCGTCTTGAACGGCGTCGAACTTGTCGCCCGCGAGCGGAACTTCTGAGAGACCTTGAACTTCAACAGGCACCGAAGGTCCTGCCGACTTCACACGCTGACCTTTGTCGTCAACGAGCGCGCGTACACGGCCCGCTACTGTGCCGACAACGATCGACTGACCGACTTCGAGCGTTCCGTCTTGGATGAGAAGAGTCGCGACAGGGCCGCGGCCTTTATCCATACGGCTCTCGATGACGAGGCCTGTTGCCGAACGTTTTGGGTTCGCGCGGAGTTCTTGAACCTCGGCGACCGTGTAGATCTGCTCGAGAAGCTCAGGAATACCTTCTTTTGTGTGCGCCGAGACAGGAACGAAGATCGTGTCGCCGCCCCACTCTTCCGGAACGATTTCTTGCTCCGTGAGCTGTTGCTTCACGCGATCTGGGTTTGCACCCTGCTTGTCCATCTTGTTGACCGCGACGATGATCGGCACGCCCGCAGCTTTCGCATGCGAAACAGCTTCGATCGTTTGCGGCATGACACCGTCATCTGCCGCGACAACGATGATCGCGATGTCGGTCGCGTTCGCACCACGAGCACGCATAGCCGTGAAGGCTTCGTGGCCCGGAGTATCGATGAACGTGATCTGGTGACCCGATTCAGTCTTCACTTGGTAAGCACCGATGTGCTGCGTGATACCGCCGGCTTCGCCTGCCGCAACGCGAGCCTTGCGGATCGAATCGAGAAGCGATGTTTTACCGTGGTCGACGTGACCCATGATCGTTACAACCGGTGGACGCTCGACTTGTTCTGCGTCGAGATTCCCGAACGCAGTTTCTTCGATCATCGCATCGACAGACTTGTGAACGTTGACAGCTTCGTGATCGAACTCTGGCGCGATCAGCGCAATCGTATCGAAATCGAGAACTGTGTTCATCGTCGCCATCACACCTTGTTGCATGAGCACCTTAGTGAGTTGACCCGCTTTTACGCCCATCTCGTTTGCGAGATCCGAGAGCTTCATCGAGTTGTCGACTTTTACGACGCGCTTTGAAGCTTTCGATTTTGTGATCTCTGTCTTCATCGCGACGCGATTGAGAGAGCCTTTTTTCTTTTTCGGTTGGAAAACCATTTCACGCTTACGGAATTCCGTCGCGGTGAAGGCCGCCACTTCTTCTTCTCGACCACCGGTGCCAGCTGTGTTTGCACCGCCTGGACCTGTTTTCGCGCGAGCTTTCTTGTCGTCGAAACGACGGCGTGCTTCGAGCGTTGCTTCGTCTTCCGGCTCAACGGGAGCCGATGAAACGAAACCAGTGCGAAGTGGGCGCGGGCCACCTGGGCCGCCGCCGAAACCACCACCTGGACGCGAAGGTCCACCTGGGCCGCTGCTAAAACCACCACCTGGACGCGATGGACCGCCTGGGCCACCCGGGCCGCCCATCGGGCCGCCTGGTCGCGAAGGTCCGCCGCCCGCTGCTGGAGCTTGCACGCGAGAAAGATCCATACGGCCGACGATGTTGCGGCGTGGAGCTTCTGATTTGATGCCGCTCGAAGGGCCGCCAGGAGTCATCACAACTTCGCGCTTGCGAACTTGTGCCGGACCGCCTGGAACGCTCGGGCCTGCGGCTGGCGCTGCGGCCTGAGCCGCCTGTGCCGGAGCTGCGGCTTGAGCTGCTGGTGCCGCTTGCGCAGGCGCTGCCTGTGGAACCGCCGCAGCCGGTTGTTGTACCGGAGC
>CAJYOV010000040.1 GCA_913776405.1 Pseudobdellovibrionaceae bacterium | reverse complement strand
TTTCGCTTCGACCACGATATCACCTAGTCGTGGTCCCGGTGGGATGTAGATCTGAAGTTCTTGAAGCTTCTCTGGCGTCGGCTCTTTCAAGAGATTTTCGTACGCCGAGATACGCGCTTTCGACTTCGCGTTCCGCGCGCGCGGCGCCATGCGAACCCACTCAAGCTCGCGCTCAAGCGTCTTGTTGCGCTTTTCGGACTGCTGGGTTTCACGCTCTTGGCGTGCTTCTTTTTGTTCGAGCCATGACGAGTAATTCCCTTTCCAAGGAATACCTTCGCCACGATCAAGTTCGAGAATCCAACCGGCCACGTTGTCCAAGAAGTAGCGGTCATGCGTGACCGCGATGACTGTGCCTGGGAAATCGTGGAGGTAGCGCTCAAGCCACGCAACCGATTCGGCGTCCAAGTGGTTGGTCGGCTCGTCGAGAAGAAGAATGTCCGGGTTCGAGAGAAGCAAACGGCAAAGCGCTACACGGCGCTTTTCACCACCCGAGAGGTTCGTAACGGGCCAATCTCCCGGTGGGCAACGAAGTGCATCCATCGCGCGCTCAAGCTTCGAGTCGATTTCCCAACCGTCGGCAGCTTCGATTTTTTCTTGAAGCTTGCCTTGTTTCTCGATGAGCTTTTCCATCGTGTCGGGGTCCATGTCTGGATCCGCGAAGCTTTCAGAGATCTTGTTAAACTCTTCGAGCCATTTCGCGAGATCGCCCACACCTTCCATGACGTTCTCTTTGACCGTCTTGTTCGGATCAAGTTGCGGTTCTTGTTGGAGGTAGCCGACTTTAAAATCGCGCGCTGGGAACGCTTCGCCGAGGAAGTCCTGATCGACGCCAGCCATGATTTTTAAGAGCGAGGATTTACCCGAGCCGTTCAAACCAAGAACGCCGATCTTAGCGCCGTAGAAATAAGAGAGGTAAATGTCCTTCAAGACGAAACGATTCGGCGGATAAACTTTGCCGACACCTTTCATCGTATAAATGATTTCTTCAGCCATGGGCTCGCTCCTAAGTTGTAGAAAGAACGAGCATATTGCGCGAGAGGGGTTGCGGTCGTCAATGCCTCGTGCAATGCTCCTGCGTAACGGATGGCATCTCGCACAAATTCAGGCACGAAGCCTGGCAAACAGACGAATTCTGCGACCAAAGCGGGCGCAAATCGCGCAAATCTCGGTTCAACCTCGAATCTTGATCGCACTCTCAAAGATTTAGAGTCAGCCTTCGCCGACTGGGAAAGCCTCAGCACCGCAAAACCACGCGCAGCCGCCGACTCAATGCCTCGCAAAGCCGTCGCCCAATCCGCAGCCCCTCAAGACGAAGAACTCCGCAAAAAAACCAAGAAGCTTCTAAAAGACCTTCGCCGTCAACTCGCCGATCTGACTTGAGCGTTCGCCTTTAGTTCGCTGGTCATCTGCCGGCTTACAGGTTGTCCACTTTTAAGAGACGCTCGATTGGTCCCCACGGCTGTCTGCCCCAAGGATCGGCTTTCTGTTTGTCTTCGTACTGCTCTTTAAAGCCGAGCACGCCCGGCACTTTATTTGCCGCTTCAGCGGACTCTCTTGCAGTCGCGTTTCTTACTTTGTCGGCTGGGACCACGTAGGCAACTTTCAAATTGAGTGCGAGAGCTTTGCGTATGAGTGTGTAGGTTGGCTGTAACGGTATTTCATAAAACCCAGAGAAAGCGGCCACAGGACGAGACTCGAAGAGGTCTTGAATAACCCGAGCTGCCGAGTTGAGGTCGTTTAATCCGCCGATCTGAACGTGAGTCACAGAGTCTGCATCTTCATTTTTCAGAAAAAAATTTAAGCCACCCGCACCCGATATGATCGGTGAGAGAGTCGTGTTCAGAACGATGTCACCGGGTTTAATACTGAGGCGATCGACGCAGCGTAGAATTCGATTCGTGAAACGAGTAAGCCCATCGATTTCTTCGTAGCGGTACTGTTCACATCCATTGCTGGTTAAAAATTGGTTTGCTTTACAACTCTTGAGGAGTTGCAGCGCAAATCCGTCAGCGTCATAGCTTCGATCACTGCGGTCGTATCCCATCGTGCGGAAACACTTCGAGCTCTTCGCATGCGCGGAAGAGGAAGCAGCCGTAAAGACGAAGACTAGGGACATGGCGATGAAAACCTTGGCTTTAAAATGCATTTTAACTCCTTTGTTACCTGGCTAGGACATTCAGGTGAGTGCCAGCCGCTGAACGCAGTTTGAAAGTCGATGACTAGACCCGATTTCCGAGAACTTACAGCTACCTAACGCTCTGCGCTATATTTTGTTAGTATCAAGTATCGTTCGAAATAGACCGAATGGTATAGCGGATTGTGAGGTGGGTTTAAATGGACTCCATTTATAGTTTTAAGGACTACCGAGATCTGCTGCGAACGGCATTCGAAAGCCGTAGCAAGAATGGCTTTGGTGAAGCAAAGAAGCTTGCAAAGTTCATGGGCGTTCACCCAACATTCATTTCTCAGGTGCTGAAGCGTGGGAAAGATTTAAATTCCGAGCAGGCTCTAACGGTCGCGGAGTATTTGAATCTGAATGAGCTCGAAACTGAATACTTCATTCTTCTTGTTCAGATTGAGAGAGCGGGTACGGCTAAGTTCAAAGCGCATTTGAAGACGAAGCTCCAAGAGCTCTCAAAGAAAGTTTCAGACCTTTCTGAACGAGTTCAATATCAGACCAAAATTTCGCCTGAAGATCAGGCTACCTTTTATTCTGATTGGATTTACTCCGCCAGCCGACTCTCAACGTTGATCCCGGGGCTTGACCAATTAGACACGCTCTCTTCTCACCTAGGACTGCCCGTTCAAGAACTCAAAACCGTGACTGACTTTTTAGTGAAGATTGGAATGCTGAAACTCGAAAATGGCAAACTACGGACGGGGCCGCTCTCAACGCATTTACCGAAACGGTCGCCATGGATTAAGTCCCACCATACAAATTGGCGCCTTAAGGCTGTGGAGAGTCTGACTGCTCGAGACGAGCGAGCTTTGCACTACACGGCACCGATGACCGTGAGCTTTGATGACATGAGTAAGATAAGCGAGATTCTGATCAAGTCGATCAACAAGATCGATAAAATCATTGAACCCTCCCCATCGGAAGCACTCGTCTGTCTCTGCATCGATTGGTTTCTAGTCGCAGGCAGCGAGAAAACCTAGTTAGGCTTTACGCCGCAATCGATATTTTAATCTTCAAAACAAGTCTTCAGTTTCAGACAAGTTCGCAGGCCGCTATATCTCGGCGTCTGTATCGACGACTCAGTCCGTACAGCAATCGCGAACAAGATATCGCCTAATGAATGCCCTCTCTCCGCGCGTGCATTTAGAATAAGGTCTTTCAATGTTAACGATAGCTCATTGGCGATGGCGTAGTCTGCATCTTCATAACCGAAGTGATGCACGTACTCGTGAACAATAAATCCAAACAGCAACATGCTATCCGCTGTACCCTTCATCGACTTGGCGAGCGCGATAGGGTCAAGGCAGATAGGGGTGTTAGGCCTATTCATAATCGCGGTTGCGGCGCGAGTGATTTTCTTACGATCTCGAATTATGAAGCATTCTTTTTTGAACAAAATGGGTGAGCTAGCGATGTCTTGAAGCAGACCTCGCTCGATCAGCTCGGCGACGATGCCTCGAATCTTTTCATTTCTAATTTTGTGGAGCTCTGTGCTCATCAGTTTCAGGACGGCAATCATTCGTACACGGAAGCTATTTGTATCGTCGCCAAAATAAGTGAGAAGCGTCGCGCTCAGTGTTTCGTCAGAGAATGAACGACCGGACTCAACTAAGAAACTTCGAACCATCGCCTCTGGATCGCCGCCCCCGCCGTCTTTTCCGCCTACTCTGGCTGCAGGATATCCTTTAAACTGACGGGTCGGAATAAGAGAGATATCTAGGAGTTGTCCCTTAATTGTAACCGCATATTTGATAATGTCTGTGGTTGCATCGCCAGCCGACTTTTCAACCATCGCCTGGGACGTCTCTAACAAGACTTGGGAATAGACAGTGCTGCCGTGAAACGTCACGCCCAACATCAAGATCGCCAAGAGAACAAACTGAACTCGGCCTAGAACAAATAGATTCGATTTAAGTATCAAACTTCTCATGCTCGAATACCATGCACAAGACGTTCCGTAGAAGATGTTGCTGAACCAGATGCTCAGCTCTCGCTGTCAAATCGAGTTATGCGACGGCTTTGAAAGCGTTATCCCTAAATCCGCACATCTCAAAGGCCTTCGCGTTTACTTCCGCCCATGCAATTCGGTGATTGGAATGTGTTTGCTGCATCCGTCGCCCATTCATCCGGAGCAAGCAAGCGAAGTGAGAGCGCGTGAATTCCGCCGGGTGCCATCTCGTCTTTCAGAAGACCGTAGACCATGCGTTGACGTGCGACCCGATTTTGACCCGCGAACTTTGCGCTCACGAGAAGAAGCTTGAAGTGTGTTTCAGAATTTCGCGGCACTGAGTGCGAGTGCGATTCGTTCTCAAGCACCATGTGATCGGGTGAAAATTCACGGCTTACTTTTTCGGAGATTTTAGCTTCGATGGGTCCCATGTCGCCGACTGTACTCCACGCGCGCGTCTTAGGAAAGCGCGTAGGCTAGGTAAAAGCCGAGATTGAACATGAAATGAATGAGGATGGCGCCCCAGATAGCGTTAAAACGCCAGACGAAATAACCCGCCCCGAGCCCTAGCCCCAGCGTGTACGCCGACTGGTAAAAGATAAACGGATGAATTTCAGCCGGATAAAACCAATAAGCATGAAAGTGCGAATACGAAAAAAGAAGCGTCGTGATGAAAAGTGCGAGCGTTCGATTTGTGACGAGTTCAATTGGCTTCCAGAGAAAAAAGCGGAAAACGGCTTCTTCTAAAATTGGCGCAACGACAATAAGGAACAAGATCGCTTCATTGCTTTTGAGATCGAACGGAATCGCGATCCCTTTCGCGCTCGCTAGCCGATAGACCGCACCGCCCCCGATCAACGAAAGCACGCCGCCGAATGCGAGCGACTTCACACGACCGAATCTGCGCCAAACATCGACCAAACCCGTACACAGAGCCAACGTCACCAAGACCGCTTCGAACACGTAAGACGCGTAAGGGTGAAGTGCATCGAGCTTTTGCGTGAAGCCGAAGCGCACAACCAGGTAGACGATTGCAACGCCAACCCACACCCCTAAAATCCGCGACGTCGTCTCTAGCGTTCTCATGACCGTAGGATCGCATAAAGGTGCCAGGTCCGAAATGTAGAAGCGCCGCGCCCACGAATTGGACCTGGCACCTTTTGCGCCTTTTGCGGCTCTGTCCATCGGTTAGCCAGCCTGGGTAGCGCTGACATCGAGCTTAACGAGCACGGTGTGTGCAAAGTCCCTGAGGGTGTACGAGCGAGGGCCCAAGCGCATGAATCAAGCAGGCGTCAAAAGACCGTCTAAAAGTTTGACAGCTCCAACAGAGAAGCGGGTCTGCTTACGTTGGGCCGTTGTGGTTTTTGCCGCGGTCGCAAGCCTGCTCATGGCGGTTGCCTGCGCCCCCTCAAAGAAAAATGCTCGCACGAACGATTCAGCCACGTTTGTAACGACGCTCCCTACGGCTGACGCCGAAAAAGCGTACTCAAATTCGCTCTTGAAATGCGAAACGAAAAACGGCGTTTGCCCCGATGCGATTGGCCTGCTTGTCGCCAAATTTCCGAATACAAATGAAACGGACGTTTCTCAGTGTACATCCTTTCTCGTAGGCTCAGACATCGTAGCTACGAACAGTCACTGTATCCCACCCGATTTACGCGCACCGAACTCTCAGTGTTTGGGCCGCGTTCAAGTGCTCTTTGGCAAAACGGCAGAGCTTAAAGCCATGAAGTACGATTGCGAACGCGTTCTCTCTTCGACCGAAATCGTTGAAGACAAAAAGAACCCCGAGTTTGGCCGCCGGCCCGATTACGCTTTCATCAAATTGAATCGCGCAGTGATCAAGCGTGCACCGCTCAAGTTTAATCGTCTCGGTCTTCAAGAAGGTCTGCAGCTGAACGTTCTCGCGATTGACCCCTCGCAAGACTCGCGTGAAGTCAGTGGCACGCTTCGCTTAAAAAAATGCGTCGTGACTCAAAACTCGATTGCCGCTCAAGGCTTTACGCATGACTTCGCGCCAGTGGCGGCGGCATCGGGTTGCAAAACAATCCAAGGCAATTCGGGCTCACCGATGCTGGACAGTTCAGGGAAAGTTCGCGGCATCCTCTACGGCGGGAACACAGATATTTCACTGACCGGCTCAATCGAAATTCCGAAGGATCTTGAAGCTGCGACTCTGTTATCGAATGGGGCGTGCATTCAGGTTCCTGAGAACGTGATCTTGCCAGGCGACATCAACCCGGCCTGCGGAAAGACAAGCTCATCGAATATTTTTGAAACGCTGCTTAAGACTTCACCGCTCAAAGCGGAGGCTCCTTTCGCGACGTGGAAATCGCAAACGAATCTCCCGTTCGAGTTCGAGCTCATTCAATCGAACACAGAGAACTCTCTCAACTACGGTTACCCGTCGCCCGTTTGCATTAAGCCGCTTGATCGGTGGAAAGTCGATGCGCCACCAGCGAACGCAGACGGCACCGTGACACTCACCTTCGAGGTTCCGGTTTGGGGTCAGACACAAGCTTTGAACAGCAAACTTCAAGCTCTGGTTTCAACCAAGCAAACGACCACGGTCAAATTTCATTCGATCGTAACGGCTTCGGCGCTTGAAAAGCACGAACCAACACTCGTCACTGAAACCGCGCAAAGCGCCGAAGCCGTTACGATCGAATGAAATTTGACCGTGGTCGTTTGCTTG
>CAJYOV010000039.1 GCA_913776405.1 Pseudobdellovibrionaceae bacterium | reverse complement strand
GCGGCTGCAAAAGCCGCTTACCGGTTTCAAGAAAATCGAAAGGACCGCATCGAGAGCGCGAATGTGAGTGACGGCGGTCGAGAAAAACGATTCGCCGTTTTCATTCGCGCGACGCTCTTCGCGAATATCGAAGTAAAAACGAGGGCACTTCGCCGATTCGGTCAAAGCCCAAGCTTTTTTTGAAAAGCTTATGAACGACAGACCCGTTGGCAGCATAAACGCCTTTTGACTGCCGCCGACAACGACATCGAGGCCCAATTCGTCCATCGGCATCGGGAGTGCGCCGAGTGCGGTGATTGCATCGACCATCAAGATCGCTTTGTGCGTACGGGTCGCTCGTGCAAGTTCGCGGACAGGATGCAAAACACCTGTGCTTGTTTCGCACGCTTGAGTGAGGACGGCGACGGCATCCGGGTTTTCTTTTAAGAGCTTCTCGACATCGGCGACGCGAACGGTTCTGCCCCAAGCGACTTCGTGGCGGATGACGTTTGCGCCGTAGGCCTCTGCCATGTCGGCCCAACGTTCGCCGAACTTACCTGAAACAATCGAGATCACTTTGTCGCCCGGCGAGAGGCAGTTGACGAGGGCGGACTCAAGACCGCCCGAACCTGTTGAGGTGTGAATGTAAGCGCGTTCAGCGGTGCCGAACACAGTCTTCAAATTTTCGAGAACGCGCCCAAAAAGAGCGATGAACGCGGGCGTGCGGTGATGCTCCATCGGGAGTGCTAAAACATCGAGCACCTCGGGCGGAAGCGGGACTGGGCCGGGCGTCATGAGCGTTTGAGGCGACTGGGGCGATTGCGGCGATTGAGTCATAGGCATCGATTTGCCTGCGAACGAAAGAACTTGCAGGCAGCTCCCTTTGAGTCCCGAATTGTAGGCGCTTATGCCTTGAAAACCAAGGCGTTCCTTTATAGGCTCGGGCGCGTGATCCAGAGTGGTTTTTTTCGTTTAGCGTTATCGGCCCTGATCGCAATCGGCAGCTTGTCGGGTTGCGCGTATCGCCTTGGTGATGCCGACCGTCAGATTCCGGGCGGTTACCGCACGATCGCGATCCCCATGTTTCAAAACAAAACCATGGAAGCTGGCATCGAAACCTATTTCACGAATGCCGTCGTTCGAGAGTTTGAACGTGGCCGCGTTGGTCGCGTCGTCTCTAAAGATGAAGCTCAAACAACGCTCGAAGGTTCGATCGACTCGATCACGTACCGAGTGAGTTCACAGATCGAATCGGGCGATCCCGCGACTCTCGGACTGCCGCGCAATACAATCTTGAACACGAACTACCAAATCGTTTTGATCACGACGATTCGTGTTCGTCGTAACTCCGACCAAAAAGTTTTGTGGGAAGGCTCGTTCAATGGTGAACGATCTTACCTTGCGCCACGTATCGGTGCCGAAGGTGTGAACACGGCGAACTCGCTCTACAACCAAAGCGCGCGAAATCAAAACATCTCAGCGATGGCTGCCGATCTGATGGTCGAAGCTCATAACCGAATCACGGAGAACTTCTGATGGCCGACTGGTCACCACAGGCTCTCGAGACATCGGTCGCGAAGGGCGAAATTTTTCCGCTCTATTTTTTGTACGGCGATGAAACGTTCTTGATCGAAGAAACGCTCGATCATCTCGTCACAACTGCGCTCGGCGAAGGCCTGCGCGATTTCAATCTCAACACCTTCTACGGTGGTGAAGCTGACCCAGCACAAATTCGTGATGCGGTCGAAACGCTTCCAATGATGTCGCAAATTCGCGTCGTCGTCGTAAAAGACGCCCACGACTTGAACGACAAAGATTGGGACCAACTGAGTCGTCTCATTGACGAACCGGTACCGACGACTGCGCTTGTTTGTGTGGCGTCGAAAATTGATAAGCGCAAAAAGTATATCAAGCGCTTCCAAGAAAAAGGCGTGGTGGTCGAATTCAAGCGCCCCTACGACAATCAGGTGCCCGATTGGATCAAATCCATCGCCAAAAAACAGGGCCTCCAACTTTCGGCCGACGCGGTTGCCACAGTTCATGAACTCGTTGGCTCCAATCTCCAAGACATTAACGGCGAGTTGAAGAAGCTCGCGCAATATGTCGGCGAACGAAAGAAAGTCACCGAAGAAGATGTTGTCGCCGTCGTGTCACGCATTCGCGTCGATTCCGTTTTTGATCTGACAGACGCGATCGGCCGTGGCGACCGCGCTCGTGCACTGACATGCCTCGCGAACCTGCTCGATAACGGTCAAAACGAAGTCGGCGTTCTCGCGCTCGTCTCGCGCCACGTGCGTATCTTAAAACTTGTAAGCGACGGCATGAAAGAAGGCCTCTCAGGTCAGCGCCTGTCATCGCGCGCAGGTGTCTCGCCTTACTTCTTGAAATCCTACGTCGATCAAGCGCGCTCGTGGAACGAGCGAAAAATTGAGCACACCTTCCAAGCTCTTCTCGACACCGACCGCGCTCTCAAGTCGTCGCCGGTCGCTTCTCACATCTGGCTTGAAAACTTCGTCGTTCAGACTTGCAGCTGAGTTCATCGGGCGACTTGCTTGGGTGTAGGGCGGTCTGGCCTTGCCATTTGACCTGCGCCCAAGACGATCGTCTTGAGATTCAGGACTAGGCAGATTCTGCCGATACGTCAGACATGGGTGCGGCTCGAAAAGGCATATCAGAACGGCGAAGTCCGCGGCGCGTATTTGCACGCCCGATCGGCGTTCTTTGCGAGGGTCACTACAAGCTCGTTCAAGCGGTGGAAATTGGCGAAGGCGGATCCGCTTTGTGAGCGAAACGCAGTTCGCACCTCAAGAGAAAGTCATGTTCACGATTGTGATTCCGGCGGCTCATCGATCATCGTCCGCGGCGTTATCCTCCGCGAAACCGAAG
>CAJYOV010000038.1 GCA_913776405.1 Pseudobdellovibrionaceae bacterium | reverse complement strand
CGAAAAAGGTTGAAACAGATGGGTCGCCTCTTCAGTCGAGATGCCCCGGCCCGTATCTTCAATTTCAAAGAGGTCGACACAGTGAACGCAGATGGCAATCACCGGGCCGAAAAGCGGTAATAGAAGAACAAAGGCCATCTGCAGTTGTTTCTGTTTTTTAGTTGAGCCCGCGGCTCGCAGAACGAGAACGCCGGCAGTGATAATCAAGATAATATTTGAAATTCCTAAGATCTTCGTCACGCTGTCATTCATAAAAAAAATCAGTCGTCCGAGCCCGCGAGCTTATTTTTAACTTCGTCGTAAAGGTACTCTTGAGTGCTTGGCGGAAGTAAAGTCTTCGGGAGATTCAAGAAGTACTTCGAGAGAAGTGTCAGGTCGTTGCTCTGTTCGATGTCGACGGTGTTGATGTCAGCGACTTCTTTGACCTGGCACTTACCGCCTTCGATGTTGATCGATGTGTAAATGATATGAACTTCGTCGCCGTAATTGAAGACCGCGCCAACTGCTTCCGTGTACTTGTTGAGATTGGCCTGCGCGAAGCCCACGACCCAGTCTGCGAACCCTGATGATTTGATGACGTCGATTGCGCCCGAAACAGCAGCTCGATCAGTCGACAAGATGTAGTCGTTCTCGAGGTTGTACTCTGGAACATAATCTCTCGCGAAAATTTTGAGGCAGTCATCCGGAGTCGGATCACCGGCATCAGCGTGGGCCGAGAACGACACGAACAGAAGAGCTAAGGCGAGAAACTTAAGCATTTGGGGGCTCCAGCGTTAGAGAGTGGCTAGAGCTTTAGCAGGGGTTCGCGAGATTGTCGTAGTCGCGTCTCGCGGCTGTAACGTTTTGCCGACGGATCGGGCGCGGCAGGCGCTGTCGGGTAAAAAGAACAGCAGATGAGCCGGCTACGGTCGACTTGTTTAGACGGAGTAGAGTCTCGGCTGAATCCTGAGGTCTACCGAGTTCTGACGGACGGACTGGCTCACGAGTTTGAGAGATCGGCCGATCGCGATTGTGAGTTTGGTTTGAAGTCTGAGCAGGCTTGAAACCTGTCTGAGCGACAAGCTGTCCGTGCAACCACGAAGCATTTCAATCTGGATCGTAAGATCTTCGATCATGAGTTGCGCGTCTGCCGCGAAGGCTTTCGCAGCGAGTAGCTGCGACCGCGGATTTGAGAAGCCTAGAATGCTTTCGAGTTCAGAAAGCTTCGCTTCGACCGTTCGTTGATCGACCGAATAATCACTTTTATAATCGGCAGTTCTCACTAGCTCCATATAACAAGCGTCGCCCCTCGCGAGCTCTTCCGCCACAGGAATCCGCGCGTCTGGACCTCAAAACACTTCGATCATGTGACACATAAGCTCATTCGTGTAACTTCTTACACATTTGGGCGGGCTGCAAGAAACACGGAACCAAGCCGGCTTTGCGACCCTGCGGTCAAATAAATCGATCGTGTTTGAATATGTTTACTTCGACGTGTTCTCGGATGTTTTATTGTTTTAGCGGTCGTAGAATGAAATTCGATTTCAATGTCTCATTCTGAGCGCAGTTTCTCGATTCTAGACCGAAAAACACGCCGACTGACAATTTCGTAACCTTTCAAAAATCAAACACTTAAAGAGATATTCCGATAATTCTCTATGCTCAAAGCCCCAGCGATTCCAAACGAAAACCTGCGACTGTCTGAACTGCGTCGGTACGAGATCATGAACACTCTTAAAGAAGAGAGTTTTGACGATCTGGCGTATCTGGCTTCGAGTTTGTTTGGCGCGCCAATCGCTTTGGTCTCTCTCGTAGGCGAAACTCAGCAGTGGTTCAAAGCTAGAATCGGCACAGAAGAAACAGGCGGTGCGCGTGAAGACTCTTTCTGTGGTCATGCCATTGCGCAGAAGGGCGTATTCGTTGTCGAAGACGCCGAGGCCGACGAGCGCTTTTTCGATAACCCTTGGGTCACTGAAAAAGACATTCGGTTCTACGCGGGAGCGCCACTTGAGACCTCGGAGGGCTTAAGCATCGGGACACTCTGCGTGCTCGACAAAAAGAAGCGCGGCTTTTCTGACCTTGATCGTAAAAGCCTTGAAGCTCTCGCGCGTCAGGTGATTCAGCTTCTTGAACTGCGCATTAAGCTTAAGCAGCTCAGTCTGAAAGAAGCTGAGCTTGTGCTTGCAAATCGAAGAATCGAAAACGCGGCTGAGCAGAAGAATCGTTTCTTCGCCAACATCAGTCATGAAATTCGAACGCCGATCAATGGCATCCTGGGCATGGCGGAACTGGCACTAGTGAACGAGGCGTCAAGCGTTCAAAAAGAGCGGCTTGAAATCATTCAATCTTCAAGCCGAACGCTTCTCACGATCGTGAACGATATCCTAGATCACGCCAAGCTAGAGGCGGGTAAGTTTCAACTTGAGAGCGAAGCCTACAGCGTGCACACCTTGGGTCAGCACGTCTTCAAGATGATGAAACCGCTTGCGGAGAAGAAGCAACTTGAGCTGCAGTTTCATGTCGATCGAAATTTGCCTGCCCAACTTATGGGTGATGAAACCCGGATCTCGCAGGTCTTGATGAACCTGTTGTCGAACGCAATTAAGTTCACATCGAAAGGTCATGTCGAACTCAAGATTTCAGCTTCGGATGCGGGAAAGTCGGTCACGTTTAGCGTCGCAGACTCCGGTATTGGAATCTCACCTGAGAACCAAGAGAAACTCTTTCAATCCTTTGCGCAGCTCGAAAACTCTACGGCTCGTGTCTACGGCGGTACGGGGCTGGGCCTCGCGATCGCGAAAGCATTGGTTGAGCAGATGGGTGGCTCAATGCGTGTTGAGAGTGAGTCCAACGTGGGCTCGACTTTCAGCTTTAAATTACCTCAGGTCGCTGTGACAAGCGCGCGAGAGCAAGCGCCGGCTAAACAAACAAAGCGCTTAAAGGTCTTACTCGCAGACGACAATGTCATTAATCAGAAGATTTTTGCAACATACCTTCAGACGCTCGAACACGATGTCGTCATCGCAGATGACGGCGAGGCCGTTTTGCGGATCTTGGATGAATCCGACTTCGACCTCATTTTGATGGATTGCCAGATGCCGAATCTGGACGGCTTCCAAACCACAAAACGAATTCGCGCTTTAAAATCCGCAAAGCGACTGACGCCGATTCTCGCAATCACGGCTGACGTTGAGAACAGTGCTCAAGACCGCTGCCTCGAAGTCGGCAAGAACGGTTGCCTGCCAAAGCCAATCCAACTTGCAGGCCTTGCTCAAGCACTCGAGTTAGCCCTTCTGAGCTGACGGAAACCCGTTTTCTAGTAAGCCGAAGAGCCTCGCTTTCGTCGCCGATCGTGGTTACAGAGAAGTGATGAAAAACTCACGCGCTCTTTTTTGTTTTCTAATTTTGGCACTCTTCTTTTCCGCTACCGGTTTTCCTTTTGAGACTCGAAGCTCTCCGGTTTCGGCGAAACTCGAATCGGGAAGCGTCGAATTTGAAGCGCAGCCTTTCGATCTTTTCT
>CAJYOV010000037.1 GCA_913776405.1 Pseudobdellovibrionaceae bacterium | reverse complement strand
CGACGCTCTTCCGATCTTCTGGTGAGTATTTAAAGCAACCCACGCGGTCAAAGCGCTGTTCACGCACGAACTCGAGGAGCTCTTGGAATTCTTCTTCTGTTTCGCCTGGGAAGCCCACGATGAACTGTGTGCGGATAACGGCGTCTGGAATTTCAGAACGGATCTTTGCCAAGCGATCGACGATCACTTCGCGAGTCATCTGGCGATTCATCGACTTCAGAACACGATTGTTCACGTGCTGAAGTGGCATATCGAAGTATTTCACGAGTTTTGGCTCGTTCTTGATTAATTCGATCATGTCGTCCGTGATGCCATCTGGGTACAGATAAAGAACGCGAACCCAGTCGAGACCCTCGATCTTAGAGAGTTCACGGAGAACATCGATCGGTTGCTCGGTCGCACCCAAAACTTTGCGACGAAGATCGAAGCCATAATCTGTGAAGTCGTGAGAGATCACGATCAATTCACGAACACCACCTGCGACCAGAAGTTTCGCTTCATTGACGACAGAGCTTAAACGACGCGATTGAAGGTTACCGCGGATCTTCGGGATCGCGCAGAACGCACAACGCTTCAAGCAACCTTCTGAGATCTTCAAGTACGCTCGGTACTGAGGCCCTGAGTTCACGCGAGGTGTATTGTCTTCTTGCAGGTAAGTTGGAAGGTTGAAGAACGCCTTCTTCGTTTCGCCATCTTCGTGATTTTTCAAGATTGAAGCGATGTTTTGAAATTCGCCTGAACCAATGAAGAGATCAGCTTCAGGCAAACCTTCGACGAGATCGTCTTTGTAGCGCTGTGTGAGGCAACCCGCGACGACAACGTTCTTTACATGGCCTTGGTCTTTCAACGCCGTCATCTCGAAGATTTTTTCGATCGACTCTTTCTTAGCGTCTTCGACGAAGCCGCATGTGTTGACGACGACAGTGTCGGCCTCTTCTGCGTTTTCGGTGATGCTGTAGCCATCTTGAAGCAGCTTTCCGAGCATGATCTCGCCGTCGACCAAGTTCTTCGGGCAACCGAGAGAGACGAAATGGACCTTCTTCGTGCCCGCCACGTTTAAGGCTTGGCTCTTAGAAATAATTGGATTTTGTGAGTCGTTCATTCGTTTACCTTCGGTCTTAAGAACGCATGTTCTGAAATTGGAGGGGGATACCGAACTTCTGCGCGCGGCAATGAGCCATGGTCTCTTGAAGTTCGTCGATGCTCTTCGATGTCACACGCACTGTTTCGTCGTGAATCGCGACTTGCACTTTCAGCTTCGAGTCTTTGATCGACTTTACGATCTCTTTACCTTTTTCTTTGTCGATGCCCTGAATGATCTTGCCGACCTGTTTCAACATCATGCCGCCGATTGGCTCCGGCTTCTCAAATTTCACGGCTGAAATCTCGATGCCACGCTTGTGAAGCTTCGTTTGAAGAATGTCGCGAACGGCATTGATCTTCATCTCGTCGTTCGATTTCAGAGTGATCGTTCCTTTTTCCCAGATGATCTCGCTGCTTGAGCCTTTAAGATCATAGCGATTCAAGAGTTCTTTCTTCGCCTGGTTTACGGCGTTGTCGATTTCTTGTTCGTTAAGTTCAGAAACGATATCGAATGATGGCATTCAGCAAGACCCCAAAGAAATTAAAGGTTCATCACGTCTGCGTTTGCAGGCGGCGTGTAATTGAAGAGTGACGCGTCAACAGGTTTACCGAAAGTGATGTTCGAGAAGTTGAACATCGTTTCGTTTTCACGCTCGTCCCAGAATTTAAATTCGCGAATCTCTTTTACGTCTTTCGACACGAGAAGCTGCGCGCGCTTGAACTCCGATGCGGCTTTCATCGGCGCAAGGAAATATAGAATTTCGCCCGACTCTTTTTGCGTAAAGCCGGTTGGCTTAAAGTTCTTTAAAAAGCCGCCTGAGCCGAGAAGGCCGGTAATGACATTCGATTGCGCTTTTTTATTTGCGACATCGCCGCGAATAACCTGAACCGCAGCGTCTTTGAGTTCGGCAGGTGGATACGTCACCGCAAACAGATTCTTCTTGTTTACAACGAGAAGCGTTTTCTCCGCACCCTCAAGTTCCATTCGCATCTGACCGTTCGCGATCGTGAGTTTACCTGCGCTTTTACGCTCGCCACCGATAAGCCCAAGTTTCACTGATTTTGAAACGTCCATCGTCACAGACTTCGCTGTGCGGTACTTTTCATTGAGCGCTTTTAGTTTCGCTAATTCTTTGGCGTCGACAGTTTTAAAACCGCCGTCAGCTTTACCGACACTTGCAGTTGGCGCACTCGTTTTAGTGGCCGAAGTGGCTGCAGGTTGAGGCGCCGGAGCTGCCGCGTGAGCGACGACCACGACCGGTAAAACGATCTTCGAGAGAGGCATAAGGAAAGTACCCATGAGTGTCGCGTAACATAGCAGAATCCCTAGTGAGTCGCAATGCGAGGACGAGCCACCAAACACCAAACCTCGTATTGTTCAGGATCTCCTAACGCCATAAACGCAGCCATTGCAGTTGAGCCCGAAGTCACGACGTCGTCGGTGAAAATGAGGCGGCCTGACCGCTCCCCTAGGGGCCATGACCCTGCAATTTGTTCTCTAATTTCGTAGCGTCGCTCACTGCGCTCTTCTCGACTGAGGCGCTTTTGGCTGGCGGTTGGTCGTTCGTGTTGAGGCCTCAGCACGGGCCAAACGGGCGAGAACGTTCGGTCCGAAAGAGCTTTTGCCCAGAGCGTGCCATGGTCGAATTGATCAGATGGCGGCGGTATCAAGACACTTCGTTCTGGAAACTCACCGGCTTCCGATCTTTCGGCGACGAACTCGAGTGCGAGATCCTCGGCCGCCTGAACGGACCGACCTTTCTTGAAACCGTAAACAAGCGGCTTAATGAACGCCTCGGTTTCTTCAGTCCAAGTGAAGAGTGCATACACAGGAAATGGGTAGCCCTCTTGCAACATCTCGCGGCCGCGGTTTCTCAACCGCATCACCTTTTGCCAGCACACATCACAAATCAGATCGATCGGCGGAAGTGTTGTTTCACACACGGCACACGAGCGAAGCCATGTTTGCACACGGTCAAGTTTCGCCCGCAGTCGGTAAGTGCGCTCCGTTTTTCGGATTTCTTCTTCGTAGGACTCAATTTTCTTAGGCTTCGATGTGAACATGTCACGTGAGAGTTCACAATCGGTGCCACGCTCGAGGGCCAGCGTTAGTCGTTGTGGTAAGGCAGGTTCTTCCAAATCGTGAACGAGCGATAAACTTGTTCGAGCACTACAGCTTGAGC
>CAJYOV010000036.1 GCA_913776405.1 Pseudobdellovibrionaceae bacterium | reverse complement strand
TAAGTGCAAACGCTCTGTACGCGCCTTCAAACTCTGATCGCGCTCACGCTCTTGTTTCGGCGCTAACTGCGCAGAGAGATTTAGAAAAAACAAACCCACATCGGTTCGCGACGTGGGTCTTTCAGATGAAGCATCTAACCTAATATTTATCTTTGTGCTGCCTGGTATCAACCGAGTGTTTCGTCAATCAACGAAAGTTCAATGCTCGTGATTCGGCAAACGTTCGAACAAGCTTGCTGTCTTTGGACCCGACAAGCGAGACGCATCGATTGCGAATGTGCCGACGATGTCTTGCAGATTGGCAGCATCGACCATCGTCGTCCCGAGTTCGACGGTGAGAACTGGGATCGAATAATCGCGCCACATGTAGCGACCCAAGCTGCCAGGGAAGTTGCCAAGCGCTCGCCAAGGAAGGTCTTTGTATTTCGGGAAGCTCATCTTCGGGCCATCGAAATCGAGGACGTGATAAGGCGTGTGAACGCTCACGATGAAATCCGGTTTGAAGTCTTTAATGTGAGCAATTGCGCATTGAGTTTCGATTTCGCTACCGGCTTTATCGCCCGGGAAGCGACGGGGGTCAGACTTGCCATTCTTCTTCCAATACTCGGTTGCGTCTGCGCTCCAATCGCGAGTCGGGAAGTTGCGATTCAAGTCGACGCCGCTCGCGTTCATGCGAGTTTTACGCTCGAGACCGTCCGGGTTCAGCATCGGCACGACACGCCACGAGTTTCGCGCTTCGATCTTTTCGCCACGAAGTTTGAAAAGACGTTCGGCCCACTCGATCGCCATCTCGCCGGCGAGAGGTTCGTCGCCGTGAATGAGGCCGAAGACTAAGATTCGTTTCTGAGCACGAGCATCATTCGACTGAGTATCAAAGTTGATGTGACCAATCGTGCGACCTTCTTTACTCACGCAGATCGGGAGCTTCTTCATGCGCTCGCACGCAGCTTCGAGTCGCGCGCGCTGGGGTGCGCGAACCGTTTTCTCGATTTGGGCTTTGCAAGCGGCGACATCTTCCGCGGTCTGATCGACGGCTGGGGCAATCGGGCCTGAATCTGCCACCGGTTCTGCCGCAGTCGTTTTTTCAGGTGCCGTTTTTTCAGAAGCGGCTTTTTCGGGTGCAGGCGCCGGTGCTTCGAATGGGTCTTTCACGACGGGTGCGGCCGCGAAGCTGACCGTTGGACGATTCAAAATCAGGCAGGCGGCTGCTGCAGCGGTGATACAAAGTGCGCGTTTCACGGGCGAAAGGCTCCCAATTGATCCGTATTGACTCTCGAATGACTAAAGTATCCCTCAATTCGACTTCAATCCGAGGTAAACGTAAAGGCCAAAACGGGGTCATTCGGCTCGGAGTAAGCTTCCAACCAAGGCTCAACTGGACCCGCGAATTCTTACATGCGTTAACTCCCAGCGTTTTCCCAGGTGCGCCTCTGGGCCTTTTGAACTATACCGAAGGGGCAACTGACCGCCGCTACCAGCCTCCAGAAGTGAATTTAGGGGATCCCATGTCCGACTCGAACCAATCGAACCGAAGCAGCCGCAAATTTCCAGGCCTGCGCTTGGTTCAGCCGTCTTCATCCACCATGCAGCTGTGGGCTGATCGTTTAGGGCTTTGCTTGTCGGTAGCGTGTTTGATTCACTGCCTCGCGACCCCGGTTCTCCTCATCGCACTTCCAGGTCTCTCGTTTTTGGTGGCTGAGCACGACCACGGTCATGGGCTCGAGCATAATCACGAAATCTTGCACCAGGTCTTACTTGTGATTCTGCCTCTATTGGCAGTTCTCGCATTCATTCCGGGCTACCGCATGCACGGTAAACGCCAGGTGTTTTACTGGGCCTTTCCCGGCATCGTGGCTCTTGCCATCGGTGTGATCCTCGCGCACGACTACGCAGGTGTCGCCACTGCTGTCACGATCTTGGGCAGCGTCCTGCTTGTTCGTGCTCATTTGTTAAACCGTAAAGAGTGCGCATGTTGCGCGACTGGCCACGGCCACAAGTTGGCGAGCCGTTTGTCGCGGACTGCGACGTCTTCAAAACCGATTACTAAAACAGTCCGACTGACTGAAGTGAAATCCGGCACTTCTAAATCGAAAGGTGAGCGAGTCCACAGTGGCGAACTTTAAGCGTTTTCTGATTTCTACCCTGTCCGTTCTCGTCGTTCTTTTCATCTTGTATTTCGTCGCTACAAACTGGGGTTTCGTTTTCTCAAAAACGATCGAGGGCGAAATCGTTGCCGTCGAACGCGTGACGCCACCAGTTGCCATCGTCAATAACGGAGCTGGCGGCTCGCAGCCTGCGCCGGGCATGTTTTCATTTGCCGTCGCAGTTCGCTCGCCCGAAGGTGTGATCCACACAGCGAGTTCAGAAGACCGCCAGTGGGCCGTCGCGCGCGCCGGAAACTGCGTGAAAGCCACGTTCTTCCCTTATGCTCCTTGGGTCTTGAAAAAAGATGGCACCTACTACAACGCACGCCTCGACGAATTGCGCGATTGTGCTAGCAAGGCTCCCGTTGCACCGCCAGCGGCTGAGGCACCAACAGCTGCGGCTCCGCCTTCAGCCGTCGCAACACCTGCAGACTCAAGCGCGCCTCAACCTGCAGGCACACCGAATCCGTGAATCTCAAATCTTTTGTTCGCGACGTTCCGGACTTTCCGATCCCGGGTATCTTGTTTCGCGATATCAGTCCGCTTCTTCAAACGCCTGAGGCGTTCGATGAAAGTCTCAAGGCGATTGGTGAATCTATGGATCTCACGTCTATCGACGCGTTCGTCGGCATCGAGTCTCGCGGTTTCATCTTGGGAGCCGCGCTCGCTGCGAAATATCGCAAGGGGTTTATTCCGCTGCGCAAGGCGGGCAAGCTTCCGCCACCGGTTCAGAGTTCGACCTATCAACTTGAATACGGAACAGCAACTCTCGAAATGAAAGCAGGGTCGGGGCGGGTCGCGATCGTAGACGATGTTCTCGCAACAGGTGGGACGCTGTCTTCGGCAATTGATCTCTGCGAGCGCTCGGGCTTCGATGTTAAAGCGGTCGCGGTTTTGATCGATCTCAAAAGCCTTAATAAGATGACGTTTCAAGGTCGCTCTATTCCATCCGTTCTGAGTTACGAATGAATCGGGTCCTTGTTGTCGGTGCCATGGAAGATGAAATTCAAGGGCTTCTTGAGCAAGAAGGCTTAAGAGTTTTGTACACCGGCATCGGCAAAATAAACGCTGCTCATCACCTCACCAAAGCTCTCACCGAACTCCGCATGCGAGGCGAGGAACTTGATCTCGTCTTGAACTTTGGGACCGCCGGAAGTCGCGTCTTTCCTCGGCATGCGCTTGTGGAGTGCACGCGATTCGTTCAACGCGATATGGATGTGTCTGCGATCGGATTCGCAGTTGGTGAGACGCCGCTTGATCCGCTACCGGGTGAACTGACATCAAAGCGCCACTTTCCCGCGCTTGAAGAAGGCGTCTGCGGAACGGGCGACAATTTCGAGACGGGTGAACCAAAAGTAAGATGCACCGTCGTCGACATGGAAGCGTACGCGCTCGCGAAAGTGTGTTCGCTTGAAGGCGTCGAGTTTGCGAGCGTGAAATACATCAGTGACGGCTCGAATGAGACGGCCGCTGCCGATTGGAAAACGAGCCTGCCCTTAGCGGCTCATAAATTCGTCGAACTCGTTCGCTCGATGATTTAACCGGCGCTTCAGCTGAATAGGCTGGACGTGACCAGGCTCTAGGATCAAATCAAAAATCAAATCAGTGATCGCGCGTGATCTCGCGAAGCGAGTAACCAAGTTTCGCGATCAAATCTTCCGCAGTGCGGAGCTTACTTTTAAATTCCGCCATCACCTGGGAGTCGCGAAGTTTCGTTTCAAACCGGGTTGGCGCAAACCCGCCGTGCAAACGCGCGGTCCGCCCCCAAACAAGCAAGTGACCCCGGCTCGCTGTCTCGAGCACCTGGCTGAAGAGAACTACCGATCGTTTCTGAAGGCTTAGCTGAACGGATTCTCTGAGAGAGAGTGAATTCATAACGTAATTGTGCCTATTTTTTCGCGGCTCCACCAGTACAAGACTGCGCGTTTAACCTCGGACGAAGGATAGACTTAAGTCTAGATGGGTCAAAACTCCACAGTAAGAGTAGGTGAACCACAAGATTGACGCTGTCGCCACAGAGTCTCCATCTCGCAAAGATTTAAATTT
>CAJYOV010000035.1 GCA_913776405.1 Pseudobdellovibrionaceae bacterium | reverse complement strand
TCATCATCGCGACAGGTTCACGCCCGATCGAAATTCCTGGCTTCAAGTTCGACGAGCAGCTCGTTTGCTCATCGACAGGTGCCTTGGCAGCGAAAGAAGTGCCGAAGTCGCTTGTCGTTATCGGCGGCGGCTACATCGGTCTCGAGATCGGTGGCATGTACGCGAATTTCGGTACAAAGGTCACTGTCGTCGAAGCGCAAAAGAATCTTCTCCAAGGCTTGGCGGATCCTGAATGCGTTCAGGTCGTTCAGCGCAAGCTCAAGAAAAACGGTCTCGAATTCCAGATGGAAGCGAAAGCAAAAGGCTGGAAGAAGTCGGGTTCAGGCGTTGAAGTGACGATCGAAGTCGGCGGCAAAGAGCAAGCGATCAAGGCCGACAAAGTCATCGTGACTGTCGGTCGCAAGCCGAATTCGGACCAAGCGAATTTGAAAGGCATCGGCCTTCAGATCGACGAGCGCGGTTTCGTAAAAGTAAACGCGCAACGCCGCACGAACATTCCGCATATTTTTGCGATCGGTGATATCGCATGTCAGCCAATGCTTGCGCACAAAGCGTCGCACGAAGGCGTCATGGTTGCCGAGATCATCGGTGGCGCAAACCGCGTTTACGACGCAAAAACAGTTCCGTCGGTTATCTTCGTTGAGCCTGAAATCGCAGCAGCCGGCATGACTGAAGATGAAGCGAAAGCTGCTGGCTACAAAGATCTGAAAATCTCGAAGTTCCCGTTCGCAGCGAATGGCCGCGCCGTTTCCTTGATGGAAACAGATGGCTTTGTGAAGATGATCGCGGATGCAAAGACTCACGTTGTTCTCGGCATTCATATCGTCGGTCCAGAAGCGTCGAACCTCATTTCGGAAGCGGCTCTCGCGATCGAAATGGGCGCACGTCTTGAGGACATTGCGCTCACGATCCACCCGCATCCAACACTCGGCGAAACGATGATGGAAGCTGCAGAAGCGACTCTGGGTCACGCGATTCATATTATTCAGAAGCCTCTTGCGAAAGCATCGGCGGCGGGCGCAACTGCGCGCGCTTAAGTATCGTCTCTTGATAAAGAGACAGAAACTGAAAAGCCTAGGGGAGATCAACCCTAGGCTTTTTTTATCGCTAGAAAAGAGTGTTCGTCAGGAACTTGGCTTCAGCTTCCGCAATGACGAAGTCGTAGTCGGCTGACCAGAGGCGAATCTCGACGTTCGCGGCCTCTTCCTCGCGTGCGGCGACTAGAAACAGATTGCTGTCGCCCGAGCGCCATCTACGCCGTTCAGCATTTGCGACGATGTTCGCGCTCTTCAATTCCTCGTTCAAAAGTTCGAGTCGTTTCTCGCTGGCTGTCATCGTCGCTGCCGCTTGAGCGAGGCGCGCTTTAAGTTCCGCCTCGAGATAGATCAGTTGGCGCTCGACAGAATCGCGTTTTGCCAGCGCAGCTTTCTCTTTCCCGCGGCCGCTTCTGTTCTCGAGTGGAATTTCTAAGAACACGCCGAGTTGAAAGCGCGTTGTGTCGGGCTCGCCTCTTCGCGGAAGCGTTTGGAATTGGGTCGCATCGACTTCTAAAATCGGGAGCCGCTGGTTTCGACCGAACTCGCTGGCTGCATTCTGGAGATCGCGCTGAGTTTGAAGCGACGTGATTTGGGGAAGTCGTCTTTTATCGAGCTCGAAGGTCTTCGCCTTGCGTAGAGCTTGCGTTTCAAGCTTCGGCTCGAGAGTTTCGACTAAACGGGGCGATCCGTCGTCATTACGGAGGTAGAGGCCTATCTCGGCTTTTGCGTTCTGGAGTTCGTTTTCCGCTTCGAGAACCTCAGCCTGGCGTTTTAGCAGCGAGCGTCGACAGTCCGTCACGGCGATCCGTTCGACGTCTCCAAGCTTTGACTGGCGACCGGGTTTAACCTAAGCTTCGAGTGGCTTTCTAGAGTCTCAATTCGTTTTGGAGCCACTTATGCTGTCTCAAAAATCTCCTGTTTTACTGGCTCACCGTTTCAAATCTCTCATCTCGTTCTCATTAGTTTTGGCAGCGCTTGGCAGTTTTTCGTTAAGCGCTCAGGCGGCAGAGTCTGGTTTGGGAAAAACGAATCCGGCGGAGCCTTCGACAGAAACGACGATCGTTGTCATCGGTGACTC
>CAJYOV010000034.1 GCA_913776405.1 Pseudobdellovibrionaceae bacterium | reverse complement strand
AAACTCAATCGCCGTCGCATACGTGAGAAGCGCAAACCTTTTCGCATCGGTCGTGACACTCATTCCTGTTACAAGTGCGCCAAAGCCGAGTTGCTTCGTAAGCCCAACGATATCGATTTCGCCGAATTTCGTCAGCGTGACCGGTTCGCCTTTTTTGCTCTCGTAATCGGCGAGCGCTGCCCTGAATAGAATTGCAGCACCCGCCTGACCAAGCTTCGACATTTCTTTCGTCACGATGACAACATCGCCGTTCGGCAAAACGGCCATTGCTTCTGCATTGTGCGCATGATCTGGATATTTAAAACGTGCGATGAAGCGAGGTTTCACGCTCTCGCCAAACTGCGACGTCTCTTCGATGAAAAAAAGCGCAACCGATTTGCGCCTCTCAAGATTGTCGCCAATGTCGGCAACAACTACGCATGCTGAATCTAGTTTGTTCGGGCACGGTCCGAGACCAATCTCTTCTGGATCGATTGGCGTGAAGTCTTGGATCTTGATGACTTTCTCACTGCTGCCGTCGAGCTTCGTCGTAAAGAAAACAGGCGGCGTGCCCGAGTCATTCGTATGATAAAGCACGTCATACTTCTTTGAGCGCGCCATCCCGCTTGATTCGTCGATCACTTTCGAATTCAAATCGCCAACTTTTTGCGGAAGTTCCCACTTCGCGCAGACTCCAGTGTCGCCAACCGCAAAGGCAACCTGCGAACTCATCAATGAGAGTGATAAGACAATTCCAGCTTTGATCAACGACCGGCTCGACTCGAAACTCTTAAACATCATAGTTGAAACCTTCATCGATCGATTCAGACTCCGCTTTCGACCACTTTTTCGCAAGCGTGCGCCAATACTTTCCAAACGCTGAGCCTTCGGGAAGAAGGGTTTCTACCTTTGCAATCGCCTCGTCGCGATCAAGTTCGATCGCTTCGGCCCAAACATCCTCAAACAAAACTCGAGTCGAACCGACGGCAAGTGACGGGAACGCGCCTTCGTCGACTTCGCCGTAAGCAACAATCAACATGCGGTCCCAGAGTTCTTTCAAAGCGCGTGTGTAGCTCGACTCAGCCGCCTTGCCTTGCAGGCCACTTAGCTTTTTCAACTGCTTTGTCGAAAGCGGCGAGTCTTCTTCAAGAAGATCGAGAATTTCACGCGCCGCAAACGAAAGCCCTTTCACATCAGGCAGGTTCGGATTCGCAGCCTTCAGCATCGCTGGAAACAGATTGAGTGAGATCAACGTTGCGCGCCCTCGAAACCACTTCGAGTAAATCACTTTCCTAGAAAGCGAAAGCTTCTCGCGAAGAGACCAAAGATCGCTGACTCGAGTGTCACCGCTCTCATCCCACTCCCAACGCATCTTCGTGCGAGGGTAAAACTCGTACCAAAGCGATGCAGGCACCTTCTTATTCTCTTGAGGGAAGACTAAGAGCATCGACTTTTTATTGATGTGCTTTACAGCTGAAGAAACAGTCATGACAGAACCGAGTTTAGCACGCTACGCTTCGAGCCAATGGCAAAAATAAAATCGAAATCAAAAACCGGTCGCAGCAAATTACAAGCGCCCGCACAGACACTTGCTCTCGTGGCTCACGATGGCAAAAAAGCGCAGATGGTCGGTTTCGTTAAAGATCACCTTGAGATCTTGCGTCGCTACAATCTGATTGCGACCTCCACAACGGGAACACTCGTCGCAGAAGCAGGCCTCAAAGTGAAACGCATGCTCTCTGGCCCGATCGGCGGCGATGCCCAGATCGCTTCAGCAGTCGCGGTTGGCCAATGCCAAGGGGTTATTTTCCTTCGCGATCCTTTGGGCATGCACCCCCATGATCCAGACATCTCGTCACTGATGCGCATCTGCGATGTGCACAATGTCCCGCTTGCAACCAACCTCGCTTCAGCTCAGCTTCTCATCAAAGGTCTAACGAAGCTTTAAATCGCGCGCGGGATCTGAGTGATATCGATAGCTTAACAAAGCCTGCGAGAGTGAGTAAGAAGTTCCCTGAAAAGAGGGCTTATTGAGTTCATGAGGGTAACCCCCTAGACTCGGCCGGATTGTCTTGGCTCTCTTTTCAGGAGTTTCGGTCGGTGGCTCGCACAGCGTTCTTACGCTCACTTTTCGCCTGCGTTTCTGCATCTGCGTTGTCACTCATCGTGCTGATCTCAACAGCGCGCGCGGCAGTTGATCCTTCGCAGCCCGGCTCTTTTGACTTCCAGACGGCCGAATACAAATTTCCAGCAACCGTCGACAAAGAGGTTCTTGAAACGAATGCGACGGAAATCTGGGCGCGCGCGTTTTGGCCGAAAGATCTTTCGCAACCAAGACCCATCGTCTTCCTTCTTCACGGCAATCACCCAACCTGCGGCCAGGGCACTCCCCGCAAAGATAGAGACTGCAACTACACGAACGAAGGCTCCTGCCCTGTTGGGCAAGTCGTTGTGCCAAATCACGAAGGCTATAACTACTTAGGCAAGCAACTCGCTTCACAAGGTTTCATCGTCGTTTCGATTAACGCGAATCGCGGTATTACGTGCGGTAGCGGCAACAGCGACGACTGGGGTTTGAACCTCGCACGTGGTCGCTTAGTCCTTCGCCACATCGAACAATGGCAGAAGTGGGCCACTCAAGGCGGCGCTCCGGCCTCACTCGGTGTTGCGCCGAATGCGTTCGTCGGTCACGTCGATATCGCAAATGTAGGTCTCATGGGTCACTCGCGCGGCGGCGAAGGCATGCGCGCAGCTTACAACTTGTACCGTGAGAAAAAGAGCATCTGGACGTCCAAGATTCCAGGGCTTCAGATTCGCGGCATCTTCGAGATCGGTGCCGTCGACGGCCAAACGGGCCGAGTTCTCGATGCAGACGATACGGCGTGGAACGCCGTTCTTCCAATGTGTGATGGCGACGTGTCTGACCTCGAAGGTCGCATGCCGTTCGAGCGTATGATTTCAAAATCGAATGAGACGCGTAAAACACCGAAGTCGATCTCGATGGTCTACGGTGCGAATCACAACTTCTTCAACACAGAGTGGTTAGACAGCGACTCCGTCGGATGCCAGGGGCACGACCCTATCTTCGGTACCGGCACCGAGTCGCTCGCGCAGCAAAAAGTAGCGTCGACTGAAATGACTGCCTTCTTCCTTGCGAATGTTGGAAGTAACAAAGTGGCTGATCAACTTGAAGTTTTCGATCCGCGCACCGCTCTTCCGAAGTCGTTGACGGATATCACACGCATCGATCGAGATCACATCTACACTTACGATCAAATGTTCTCGACCGTTGTCGATGATTTCGATCAACCGACGGGCCAAAGCTCGAATCGCAAATCGAACCTTGCGACAGGAATCACCGTCGACAACGTTCGTTACTCACGCCCTTTCTATGCGTCGATTAAATGGTCTGAAACTGCCGGATCACGATTCCTTCAAACGAATTGGGCCGACCCAAATAAGGGTCGCGATACGACGGCCTACACGTCACTCGATTTCCGAGTCGGTCGGCAGCAGGACCAAGTCTCTGAGTCTGCGACTGATTTCTCGGTACAACTTGTCGATCAAGATAGCAATGTCTCGGCAGCTGTCGCCGTTAGCCAATTCATCAACCTGACTGGCCCTGGCAACGCAACTAACCTGTTTCAAACGGTTCGCATTCCGATGCAGCTTTTCGGATTGAAACCGCAAGCGAAGATTCAAGGCATTCGCTTCAACTTTGATCGCTCGCCAAAAGGTGCGATCAATCTTGCGAACGTCCGCTTTACTCGAAACGATCCCACTTCGTTTCATTCATCGATCTCAGATCAGCTCACGCCAATCGACATCGCGTCCGAAGATGACACGGTCGACGATCCGTTTCAGGCGAACGTGAACGATCTCTCGAACTGGCTCCCGGCAAATGAAAATCAGAAAAAAGCCGCGGCTACTTCAAAAGTGATTCAAAAAATCAGTGAAGCGAAATTCTGGAAGGCCAACTTCGTTCAAAACTCGCCGTACTTGCGTGGCGAATCTGGCTATGAAGTCGCGGTTCAAGCGAAGAAAAACTTCCCTGCGCAAGATGCGCTTCCGATTCTGAACATCGGTGGCAACCAGTTTGGCGTCAGTCGCTACCCATCGAATGGCAAAACGGACGTTTTGATTTTCTCGATCAATGCGTATGACTTCCAGCGCTTGCCTACGAACGCGAGCGCGCAAGTTCAGTACGGTAGAACGAATCCATCAAAAATATGGAAGATGCCGAACTTCGATAAATCGAAACTGGCATATTAAGACTCACTTCTAAAGTCGAGAGTTCGGCGCTTTTGCGTCGCTCTCTTCTTGCGAGCAAGGCGCTGAGGCCCGAGACTGGGACAGTTCCCTCTCGACCTTAGGAGTTCTCGCTTTGAAAACACCTCAAATCAAAATCGCGCTCGCAGTCCTTATCGCGCTCCCGCTCCTTTCAATTGCGCGTGCCGATGAGACTCAAACACCGCCAGCAAAAAGTCGAAGTTCTTATGAACAAAACGAC
>CAJYOV010000033.1 GCA_913776405.1 Pseudobdellovibrionaceae bacterium | reverse complement strand
CACGAGCTCTTGGCCGTCGAGCGACCAAAAGTCGTAGAGACTGTCGCTTGGGCTGCGTCGAATGGCGACCGTTCTGAAAATGCCGACTACCAGTACGGCAAGCGGCGCCTGCGTGAAATCGACCGTCGGGTTCGGTACCTGCAAAAGCGAATCGATATTGCTGAGGTGGTCGATCCGGTTCAGCAAAAAGGCAAAAAAGTTTTGTTTGGCGCAACTGTGACAGTTGTGGACGAAAACGAAGCCGAGAAAATCTATCGCATCGTCGGCGTCGATGAAACCGATGCGAAGACGGGCAAGGTGTCTTGGATTTCGCCGATCGGGCAAGCGCTTCTTCAAGCAAACGAGGGGGACACGGTCACGCTCAAGACGCCTCGAGGCGACGAAGATTTAGAAGTAGTTGCCGTTCGCTATCTTCCGATTGACGATTGAGACTCGAATGAAAGTGAAACTGTGGGGTGTTCGAGGTTCGCTTCCAAGCCCTCAGCATCCAGATCATTTTGAATCACGCCTTTTTCAAATGCTGGAGCGTTTCGATCGCGAGCGCCATCTGCACGCGGATGCTCGGTCTTTTTTTGAGTCGATCCCGATTCACCATCGGACAAGCTTCGGTGGCAACACGGCATGCGTAGAAGTCCGTGCGAATAACGGGGCTTCGACTGAACGTGCGACAGACCGTTTGATCATCGACGCAGGGAGTGGTCTCCGAGCGCTCGGCGAATCGCTCATGCGTGACTCCAAGCAGACGGGGGAGCGCGAGTTCCACCTCTTGTTCACTCACTTCCATTGGGATCATTTGATCGGCCTTCCGTTTTTCACGCCGGTTTTTCTTAAAGGCTTTACGGTCCACCTCTATGCGGTCCAGCCTGATTTGGAAGACTGCGTTCGCACACTTTTCAAGAAACCTTTCTTTCCTGTTCCCTTCGAAGCGCTCGGTGGCACGCTGGTCTTTCATCGTCTCGAGGCTCGACAGCCCATCATGATCAACGGCTTCCGCGTTACGCCGTTCGAGCTCGATCACCCAGATCCATGTTGGGGTTATCGAATCGAACGCGAGGGCAAAGTTTATGCTCACTGCGTGGACACAGAGGGTTCGCGCGTCAGCCGCGAAGACATGGGTCTCGACGTTGCTCTTTACGAAAACGCAGACCTCGTCTTGTTTGACGCCCAATACACGATGATGGAAGCAGCCGAGAAAATGAATTGGGGGCACTCGGCCGCACCTATCGGTTTGGAAATCGCGCTTCGTGAAAACGTGAAAAAGATCTTGTTTGCCCACCACGATCCCGGTGCGAGCGATGATAAGATTGTCGATGCTGAGCGGCAGACGCGCGAATACCTAGACGCCGTTAGCGAGCAGCGCCGCCGCGCCGGTAAAGACACGCCCGTGGTCGAGTGGGGCTTTGCGCGTGAAGGCGAAGAACTCGAGCTTTAAGCAATTCTCTGTATCGCCCTCTTGGGACCTGCTACCTTCATGAGCGCATGGATATCTCACAAATTCTAGCAGTCTTTCAGGATCTTCCCGGCCATCTTGCTCTCTGGACGCAGTCGATGGGGCCATGGATTTACGTCCTCCTCTTCGCCATCATCTTTGCCGAGACGGGCTTAATCGTAACACCGTTTTTGCCAGGTGACTCACTCCTCTTCGCGGTAGGAGCGCTCACGGCCGTCGAAGGTGGACTGAACCTGACGGCTTGTTTAGCTCTATTGATTGTCGCCGCAATCTTGGGAGACGCCGTTAACTACACAGTTGGTCGTTGGTTTGGCGCCAAGCTGTTTACGAACCCAAACTCGAAAATCTTTAATCCCGAGCATCTTCAGAAAACGCAGGCGTTTTATGAAAAGCACGGCGGCAAGACGATCATTCTCGCACGCTACGTTCCGATCATACGAACTTATGCTCCGTTCGTTGCAGGTATGGGCCGAATGTCTTACGGCAAGTTCGCAAGCTACAACGTGATCGGGGCCATCACTTGGATCGTTCTCTTCATCGTTGGCGGCAACATCTTCGGAAATCTCGAATCGGTGAAACGAAACTTTCACATCGTGATCCTGGCGATTCTTGTCGTCTCCGTACTTCCGATTGCTATCGAATTTATTAAAGCTCGTCGCGCACAAGCCGCACAGAAGGGCCTCTGAGTTATGAAAGCGTTTATCAAAAATATCTTTGCGACCGTTATCGGGATGTTAATCGCAAGTCTCGTCTCGGTGTTTGTCTTCATCGCGGTGATTACGCTGATCGTCCAAGGCGCAAGCAAGAAGGCGATGCATTCAGTTGTTGAGAATTCGATCCTGCACATGAAACTTCGCGGCGCCATCGTCGAGAAACATCGACCACTTGATTTCGATTTCTTGGGAAGTCGCTCGATATTTTCAGAAGATCGCACGATCGGCCTTTACGAATTAAATCGCGCGATCGACGCAGCAAAAACAGATGCTCGAATCAAGGGTATCTACATCGAGATGCGTGGTTTCGATGCGGGCTGGGCCGCACTCTCGTCGCTTCACCGGAAGCTTGAAGAGTTCAAAGCGACAGGCAAATGGATCTACACGTACGGCGATGGCTACGACGAAAAATCGTATTACCTAGCGACTGCAGCGAATCAGATTTTCATCCAGCCAAATGGTGACTTTGAATTTAACGGCCTTGGGATGAGCTCGCCGTTTTTGAAAGGCCTTCTCGCAAAACTCGAGCTCGAGCCGCGGGTATTTCGAGTTGGCAAATTCAAAGCGGCTATTGAGCCTTTGATCCTCGAACACATGAGTGCCGAGAACCGAAAGCAAAACGAAGATCTGATCGGTGATATTTGGAGTGAGGTTCGTCAAGCAACGGCGAAGGCGGCGAAAGTCGATGACAAACGAGTCGACGAAATTGCGGGCGGCCTCTTGGCTGTTTCAGCTGACGAAGCGCAGAAGCTAGGTCTCTTCACTGAGACCATCTTTGAAGACCTCCTCGAAGATCGCATGCGTGCGCTCACTGTAGGTAAGGACACGGAGCTGGAATTTGTAACTCCGGGCCAGCTCTTACGTGACTCGACGGCCACGGCCGCGATTGAAGGAAAAGGGCCAAAAAAGATTGCCCTCGTTTTCGCTGAAGGTGAAATCGAGTCAGGTCTTGGCTCACGTGACTCCATCGGGTCCGAAGCGTTCCGCGAAGATTTGATCGAAGCCGAACAAGATGAAGATGTTGCGGCAATCGTTGTGCGTATCAATAGCCCAGGCGGCAGCGCTCTCGCGAGCGATGTCATTTGGCGCGAGATGATGAAGGTCGATGAATCGATTCCAGTCATTGTTTCGATGGGCGACGTTGCCGCATCGGGCGGCTACTACATGGCTTCTGCGGGTCGCTACATTTTCGCGGAACCAACGACAATCACGGGTTCGATCGGCGTCTTCGGCGTCATGTTCAACACCGAGAAATTTTTTAAGAATAAAGCGGCTGTCAATTTTGATCGCGTCGTCACTCATCCTTACGCCGACATCGGGAACTCGAATCGCCCGATGAGTGAGTTCGAGGCTAAGAAGATTCAAGGCGAAGTCGAACGTGTCTACAAAAGGTTTCTTGATGTTGTTCAAGAGGGCCGCGGGTACGAAAAGCGTGAAGACCTGGAGAACATCGCAGAGGGCCGTGTTTGGTCGGGTACACGCGCAAAAGAAATTGGCCTCGTAGATGAGCTTGGTGGCTTGGATGCCGCTATTCGTAAAGCCGCCGAATTCGCAGAAGTGAAGTCGTACAAAGTTGCGATCTACCCGCAGCAATCGGATCCGATCATGCAATTCTTCGAGCGCTTTTCAGGCGACGCCGTTCGCTCTTGGGTGTCTGAAGCTCTAATCGGTAAGGAGGCTGCGCGAAACCTTCAGGCTCTTGGTCGAGTCGCGGGCCAGCTTCCACTTTCTCAGATCGAGATGAAGCCGGGCGTGTACACGCGAATGTTGAAAGACGTGAAAATTCAGTAAGCGCAAAATCTCAGTTAGGAAATCGGCGAAGGTGTCCGCGACCTTCGTCGAAGTTCATGTCAGGGAATTGTTGCTAAGTTGCAACAACTTCTCCACTCGGCCAACATTAAGAGATGCAGAATCTTGATCTTCGCCGCGATCAGCGCGGGTTTGCAGGGCGCATGGTTTGCGCGCTGCTGGCGCTGAGTGTTTTCTTTTCGTCAGTCGGTGCACGCGCCGAAGAGGCGTCGAGTTTGACAAGCTCAGCGAGCGAAGACTCGTCTTATGTCAGCAATCCGATCGACAATCTCAAAGATGGCGCGATGGCGATCTTCGACTCGAAGGGGAAGTGGATCCTCTTGGGAGCGGCTGGCGCAGTTGCGACGGCACGAATATTCGACAAGCAAATGCAAGCGACGTTCAAAGGCAAGCATCGCTTCGGCGAACTTGAGTCGATGGGCAACCATTACTTCGGAACTGGTTTGCCTGGAACGGTTCTTGGCGGTGGCCTGTGGGCCTACGGGAACCTGATGGGTCAAGCGCGCGAACGCTCGGCCGGCCAGGCGGAGATCGAAGCACTTCTCGCAACACAGTTGATCGTGTCGGGTTTGAAATACGCGGTTCATCGCGAGCGTCCGGATGGATCAGACAGTTTGAGTTTTCCGTCGGGGCACAACGCGCTCGCGTGGACAACAGCCGCTGTCGTTCACGAGTTTTACGGCTGGAAGTGGGGCGCTCTCGGGTACGCGACGGGCGTGATTACGATGGTCGGTCGAATGGGCGCAAATAAACATTGGTTCTCCGATACGGTAGGCGGCGCCGCCGCAGGTATCATCATCGGGGGTGCAATCGCACGAGCCCACAAGAAAAAACTCGAAGATGCGGTAACCCGCGGCCCTTCTTACTCCATCCAGCCTCAATTCAGAGAAGGCGCGCCTGGCCTCGTGTTAAACGTCTCATTCTGAGTCAGTGCCAAGTATGAGTCGATTCTAACTTTAGGACTAATGTCAGGCCTCCGAAGAGTGTCTCATGAGAAAACTCAGGGCCCGAGTGCTTGCTGTCCCGTTCGTCCTTTTGGCGTTAACGGCGACTTTTCAAAACTGCTCCGGTGGATTCAATTACGATCCAAATCTCGGCAAACTTTCGTCGTCTTCGACGAACGATCTCACGGGTAATTTCGGCCTCCGACTTTATTCAGCCGGCGGCTTCGCTATGGCGGATTCAACAGCTATGGACGCTGGCGTTGCGTATGATATTCGCGCGACGGGATCAAGCACAGGCACAGCTTTACTGATCTGGGGTGTCGATCCTTCGAGTACGGCCTCGTGTCTCTTGAGCTCGGTCGGCAACCTTTTGAA
>CAJYOV010000032.1 GCA_913776405.1 Pseudobdellovibrionaceae bacterium | reverse complement strand
GCGCCAGGGGAACCACCTCCGACTTTGATTGAGTATTTCCCATCCGACTTCTTGTGTTTTGTCGACGAGAGCCACGTCACGATCCCTCAAATCGGGGGCATGTATCGGGGTGACCGCGCACGCAAATTGACGCTTGTCGATCACGGCTTCCGTTTGCCTTCGGCTCTCGATAACCGGCCGCTCAACTTCCAAGAGTTCGAGAAGCTGATGGATAAGATGATTTACGTTTCGGCAACACCTGGCGCTTATGAACTCGATAAGTCTGAGGGCTTGATCGTTGAGCAGATCATTCGCCCGACAGGTCTTTTAGATCCGCAGATCGACGTGCGACCAGCTCGCAATCAGGTCGACGATCTCTTGAAAGAAGTTCGTCTGCGTATCGAGAAGAACGAGCGCGTTTTGATTACGACACTCACGAAGCGAAGTGCTGAAGACTTGACGGAGTACTACGAGTCATTAGGTCTCAAGGTCAAATATCTGCATAGCGATATCAAGACAATCGAGCGAACTGAGATTATCCGCGATTTACGATTGGGCGTGTTCGATGTGTTGGTCGGGATCAATCTCTTGCGAGAAGGTCTCGATATCCCAGAAGTGTCGCTTGTCGCGATTACCGATGCCGACAAAGAGGGCTTCTTGCGCTCGGAGCGGTCGCTGATTCAGACGATCGGTCGAGCGGCGAGAAACGCCGAAGGCCGCGTGATCTTGTATGCAGATAAAGTGACCGAATCGATGGAGAAAGCGATTAGCGAAACGAACCGCCGTCGCGGAATTCAGGAAGCGTACAACAAAGAACATGGAATTACGCCGGTCACGGTTAAAAAGCGCGTGCGCGAGAGCGTCTATGCGATTTACGATCAAACCACTTTGGCGGCGCCGCTACCGGGGCAGTCGAAGAAAGATAAGATCAAGCTCGCAGCCGCTCCGAAAGCTGAGTATCTGAAAGATCCGAAGTTGATCGATAAAGAAATCGCGCAACTGCGGAAGAAGATGAAAAAAGCATCGGACAACCTCGAGTTCGAGGACGCCGCAAGAATCCGTGACGACGTTAAACGTCTTGAGCTCATTCAGTTGAGTTTGCTCGACGGTGACGTCGATAAAGATTCAGCGAAAGTCACAGCAGGCGACGCTGGTTAATCGAGTCGTAAAGGGACCGTAAGTGGCAAAAAACGCGGATGACAATGAGAACAAACCGCTCGGGCAGTACTCGCAGGTCGAGATTGTCCGAGAAAAGGTAAAGGAGTTTCCTCAGACTCCCGGCGTGTATCTGATGAAGAACTCGGCCGAGAAGATCATCTACGTCGGTAAAGCCAAAAACTTACGGTCTCGAGTTCGCTCGTACTTCACGGATTCGAAGGATCACAGCCCGAAGACGCGGCTCTTAGTTCGCAACATTCACAAAGTCGATTACATCCTGACGGGGACCGAGGTTGAAGCTTTCTTGGTGGAAGCCTCGCTCATCAAGAAACATCGGCCCCGCTACAACATTCGACTGAAAGACGATAAGTCGTACCCCTATATTCGGGTTTCGATGAGTGATCGATTTCCGCGTCTTTATCTCGCCCGTAAGGTGAAAAAAGACGGCTCGCTTTACTTTGGCCCTTACACGAGTGGTGCGGCTGTTTGGGGCACAATTCGATTCTTAAACTCAACGTTTCAAATTCGTGACTGCAAAGACGCTTTCTTCGCTTCTCGCAAGCGACCGTGCATGACCCACCAGATCGGTCGGTGTACGGCGCCATGCACGCAGTACATCACGGAAGAAGACTACAAAGAGGACATCAAAGGGGCGGTCGCGTTTCTCCGAGGTCGCGATAAAACGGTTGTTCGCGAGCTAACGAAGAAAATGAAGCAAGCCGCGAGCGAAGAACGCTTTGAGGCCGCAGCTAAGACACGCGATTCGATCGAAAGTTTAAAAAAGATCCTCGAGCGACAAGCCGTCGTAAACGATACAAGCGAAATCGATCAGGATGTCATCGGGTTTCATGGCACCGATGCCGGAACGCTCATTGAGACGATCCACATTCGCTCAGGGCGCGTGATCGGTAACCGCCCTCACTTCATTTCGCTTCTTGATCCAAACGCGCCTGAAGAAGACGCGCGCGAGTGGCTCACGTCGTTCATCAACCAATACTACGAAGACGAATTCGTCCCAGACGAATTACTTTTGCCGCTCGATCTTGGCAACGACCTTATGCGCCTTTTGGAAGCGGTCTTAAAAGAGCGCGGCGGTCATGACGTGCGTGTACGATTTCCAACTGATAATGCGGGTCACAAGCTTCTTGAAATGGCGAATTCAAATGCGCTCTCTCATTACCGCGATTACGTCGATAAATCGGAAGCGAAGAAGAAGGGGCTTGAAGAAATTCAGTCGCGTCTTCACTTACCGAATCTCCCGATTCGCATCGAGTGTTTTGATATCTCGAACTTCCAAGGGGCCGAGACTGTCGCGTCTCAAGTCGTCTTCGAAGATGGGGCGCCAAACAAAGATCAGTATCGCCGGTATAAAATCCGATCGGTCCAAGGTGAGAACAACGACTTTGAGTCGATGCGCGAAGTTCTGACTCGCAGATTCCGTCATACTGAGTATGACGACCCGCAGTTGATCGTGATCGATGGTGGTAAAGGTCAACTCGGTATCGCGATGGAAGTTTTGAAAGAAGCGGGTCGTAGCGATATTCCCGTTGTCGGTCTGGCGAAAGCGCGTGCGAAAGGCTCCTTCAGCGATCAGGAGATTTCGGCGACCGAAGAACGCTTCTTCTTGCCGGGGCGCTCGAACCCCGTGACGTTTAAGCCAGGCTCCGAAGCGTTTCAAATTCTTGTCGGCATTCGGGACGAAGCCCATCGATTCGCGATCACGTATCACCGAAAGTTGCGTGAAGCGACGTCGCTTGAGAGTGAGTTGGATTTTGTCGTGGGCTTAGGTGAAAAACGCAA
>CAJYOV010000031.1 GCA_913776405.1 Pseudobdellovibrionaceae bacterium | reverse complement strand
CAGAAATTCTCGACAAGATGACGTCAAAGCTTGGCAAAAACCAACGCGAGGCCATCTTGCGTGAACAAATGAAAGCGATCCAAGAAGAACTTGGTGACGACGGCGAAGCTTCGAATCGCAGCGAAGACTACAAAAAGAAAATCGAAGATTCAGGCATGCCAGAAACGGTGCGCAAGGTTGCGCTCGACGAACTCCGCAGGCTCGAATCCCTCGGTCAGCAGTCGCCCGAAACGCACGTGATTCGCAATTACCTCGATTTACTGGTCGCAATGCCTTGGAAAACAGAAACGGAAGAGGCTATCGACCTTAAGAAAGCGCGCGAAACGCTCGATGCCGATCACTACGGTCTTGATAAAATCAAAAAGCGCATCGTCGAACATTTGGCGACGATGAAACTGAAAGAAGGCGGCCGCGGTTTGATCTTGATGTTCTCGGGCCCTCCAGGCGTGGGTAAGACATCTCTTGGCCAATCGATTGCGAAAGCACTCGGTCGCAAGTTCGTGCGCGTCTCGCTTGGCGGCGTTCGCGATGACTCGGAAATCCGCGGTCACCGGCGTACCTATGTGGGCGCGATGCCTGGTCGGATCATTCAAGGCTTGAAACGCGCGGGCTCGAAGAACCCTGTCTTCTTGTTAGACGAGATCGATAAACTCGGTCGCGGCTATCAAGGCGATCCGGCGGCGGCGCTCCTCGAGGTCTTAGACCCAGAGCAGAACGCAACGTTTACGGACCACTACATGGATGTACCCTACGATCTTTCAAAGGTTCTCTTCATCGCCACAGCCAACTCGCTTGAGTCGATCCCGGGACCGCTCTTAGATCGCATGGAAGTGATCGAGTTGAGCGGCTATACGACGGCTGAGAAGCATCATATCGCGAAGAATCACCTTCTTCCAAAGCAGATGGATGAACACGGGATCAAACCCGATCAGCTTTCGATGACTGACGAAGCACTTCATCAGATGATTTCGCATTACACGCGAGAGGCTGGTGTTCGCGATCTCCAACGGAAGATTGCGGCCGTTTGCCGAACGTCCACGACAAAGATCGTTGAAGGTGCGGCGAAAGTTGAAGTCGGCCTACACGAGATCGAAGAGTCGCTCGGTCCGGTTCGCTTCGATCATGAAGTGACTGAGAAACAAACACCTCCAGGCGTTGTGACAGGTCTCGCGTGGACACCCGTTGGTGGCGAGATTCTCTTCATCGAGTCTGCGTTGATGCCGGGTGTGGGTAAGCTCACACTCACAGGCCAACTCGGCGACGTGATGAAAGAGTCAGCTCAGATTGCACTGAGCTTGATTCGCTCTCGGTTGCCGCAGGTCTCGGCGTCGCTTGCGTTTGATAAAAAAGATTTGCACATCCACGTGCCGTCCGGCGCGATCCCGAAAGATGGTCCGTCTGCAGGGATTGCTCTGTTAACATCGATCGCGTCGCTCTTCACAGGGCGTCCTGTCGATTCAAAAACAGCGATGACTGGCGAAGTCACGCTCCGAGGTGCTGTCACTCCCGTAGGCGGTATCAAAGAGAAAGTGATGGCCGCTCACCGCGCCGGCGTGACGCGTGTGATTCTCGCTCGCAAAAACGAGAAGGATCTGCGCGATGTGCCTGAAGAGGTGAAAGCGAAAATGAAGTTCCATCTCGTCGACGATGTCGCCGAAGTTCTTCGAATCGCACTTGGCCTCGAAATTCCAGCCATGGACCCAAACACCGGTCTCTGGGGAGTCCCCCTCCCGTCAACAGGCCAGGGTCCGATCTCCGTCGCTTAAACTTAAGCGTCGCGAGTTTTCAAAAGGTAGGGCTCTCCAGCCGACAAGGGGAGGCCCTGCCTTTCTTATTTTAGCGCCGTCGTGACAAGCTTCGTGAGGAGAAGAAGGTGTCGCTTGTTTTCTTCAGGCAGCGCGGCTTCTAATTTGCCGAGAACGATTTCTTTTTGGAGAGCCCTTCGCGGCGAACGACATCCATCCAGTAGCGTCACGATCCAGTCAGCGAGAGTCAGCTTCTGCGCAGGGAGAAATGTCTCGGCTCGCTTCAACCCTCGTGGGAATCCGTTTCCAAGAGGCTGTTCGTGATGTTGACGAATCAAGTGCTCCATCATGTCGTCGACAGAGATAAACTCTCTTAAGATTTCCACCGAATTTTCTGGGTGCTTCAGTAGATGCTCGATCTGCATGCTCGAAAGCTCTTCGTGATCGCCGTGCGGATCTTCGAGACCGACTGGAATTCCAATATCGCGAAAGAGCGCGCCGACCAAAAATGATTTGAACGTCGAATGCGTGAAGTCATTTTGAATTGAAAACAGGCTGATCGCGAAGATTGCACCCAACAGCGGTCTTCGTGCGACTGGGCCTAGCGAAGTTTCAACGGCCGTTTGCAACAGGGCCTCTTGGACCAGAGGCTTCTTTGAAAATTCGAAGCCTGAGTCGACAAGAAGATCAAGCCGCATGAACTTGTCTTGCGTGAGACGAACTAAGCGCATATCGAGATAGCAAAGTTCGAGAGCTCGCACATAGGTCTTGAGGCGCGTTTCGAGAAGGCTGTTGGAGACAACGAGATCGTACATCGCGCCGAATCGAGCGTCCATGAACTGTTCGAGCTCGAAGCTGCGAATGTACAGCACGTCATCCGCGCGCTCTCGGTAAGTCGCCATGCG
>CAJYOV010000030.1 GCA_913776405.1 Pseudobdellovibrionaceae bacterium | reverse complement strand
GGTCGCTTTTGCACCGACTGTTTCCCAGGCCGCTTTACCTTCGTTGAACGCGCGTGCGTTTTTGATACCGAAAAGGAAGTAAGCGTATTCGCTCGCAGTCTCTTTCGAGAGCAAGCGTTTGAAACCGTCGATCACGTGTTGTGAGGTGAACGGCTGACCGTCACTCCACTTTACATTCTGACGAAGTGTGAACTTCCAAGTTTTATTGCCGTTAGAGGCGACCCACTTTTCGGCGAGAGCTGGCTGCGGGTGGAGGTCTTTTCCAGAAAGATCAAACGCTGTCAGACCTTCGTGGATGTTCATCGTAATTTGAGCAGACGTTGTGTCTGACGATTTGTGCCAATCAAGCGAAGGCGGCTCTGTCGAAACATTGATTCGCAGAGTCTCGCTGGTTTTCAACGTAAGCTTCTCACCCGAAGATGTCTCGACCGTGAGATCGCCACCCTTCTTTGTGCACCCGGTGCTCAAGCCCGTCATCAAACTCGCAACGAGAATTCCAAACAAACCCACTGACACAAAGCTACGCTTCATCAGCATCGAACACGTCGAAGCCATAATCCCCCCAAAACGACACCAGTTCTGTCTCTTCGGGTCAGACTATGCACGCCCCATGCCCCCCGGGGAATCCGAAAGGTGCCAGGCTCCTTTTTGAAACCCGCCGCATCATTTGACGCGGCGGTCTTCAAAAAGGCGCGAGGTGGAATTGCACCGACGGTGCGGGCGCCCTCGAGCGGGCACTTTCCTTCATCACCAGACTTCTTTGGTGGGGACTTTTTCGTCGAGTTCGATGCCGACGGGTTGGACGAGCCAGCGAAGTGAGTGCGCGCCGCCGCTATAAAGGAGGGAGTAAACCTGGTAGTTGCGAACGACTTTTTTTACGTAATTGCGCGTCTCGAGAAATGGGATGTGCTCGATGAATTCATCCATGTCGAGTGAACCAAAATTTCGGACCCAGGCGTGAACGCGGTGGGGGCCGGCGTTGTAGCCTGCAGCGACAAGCGGGATGCTGCCAGAGAATTTTTCGAGAAGGCGCTGCAAGTAACGTGAGCCCAAGCGAATGTTCACTTCCGGCTCGAGCAACGAGTTTGTTTGGAACGAGTTGAGGCTCAGCAAACTCGCGACCTGTCGGCCCGTGAACGGCATGAGCTGCATGAGCCCAAGCGCGCCGACTCCAGATTGAGCATCTGAGCGATAATGGCTTTCTGCGCGCATGATGCCCCAGATGAGTTCTTCTGGAACGGATGTCGCTCGCGAGCTCTGCAACACGGCTGGCTCCCAAGCTCTTGGGTAAGCAAATTCCCAGAAGACACGCGATTCACCGCGAAGACCGCCGCGCATGCGCTGAGCTCCGAAACCGAGTTCACCGATTGTGCTCGAGCGGTAGAACTGTTCGACCTGCGCGTATTCGGCCATCAGTAATTTGCGATCTTCCGTTTTTCGAGCGCGCTTTTCAATTTCGCCAAGCTCGCGACGAGCCGGAGCCATCATCCCAACGAGCGCCAAGTCACGTGCGCGCTCGAACTGAATCGCAAGACCCACGGTGCTGAAATCAGTCAGCACGCCCTCAACAACTTGTTGAACGGCGTCCTCCATCGGCTCGCCCTCATCGCCAGCGTCTTCAGTCTCGGCGACTTCGGCCCCATCCTCGACGGCCTCAGTCGTTTCTGCTGTTTGTTCAGCAGTGAGAATCTCAGCCTCGCTCGGAGCAGCAGCCGCCTGCGCACCCGGGCCTTCCGATGTTTTCAGACCGAGGCGCGTTTCGATACCCGGAGGGAATTTTGCACCAGGTACCGACAGCAAACGATAAAACGCGAGAACCGAGTAATAACCAATCGCCGGATCACGTACAAGCGACTGAAAAATCGGAACCGCTTGTTGCGTGCGACCAAGTTTCAAGAGGCTCATTGCCGACCAGTAATTTAACCGGTCGTTCGAGAGCGAATCGCCAGCGACGATCACCGTCTTCCAACGTCGGCCCACCTTCTTGCGTACCTTGCGAGGTGGCGCTTTCGCCAGATCTTTGAAGCGATCGAGTGCGCCTTCATAATCGCCTCGCAAGTAGCGCATCCATGCGAGATGCCATTTCGCATCGCGCGCGAGCTTCGATCTCGGATAAATCTTTACGAGCTGCTCAAAACGCCGAGTCGCCCCGTCGTAATCTTGAATTTGGTAACTTGTAAACGCCGCCTGGAAAAGAGGATTCACCGAGTTCGGTGCTTTTGGCGCAAGGTCGTAAGCCTTTTGATACGAACCGATTGAGGCTTGATAGTCGCCTGCCCGCGAAGCCGCTTTACCGAGAAGCGAGAGATAAGCCGGATGCGTTTTTTCCTGCTCGTAATGCTTCATCAAAAGTTTCATCGCGTCGTCTGTTTGACCTTCGGAGATGTAGTGATTCGCGAGAATCACGTCGATGTCGAAGCTCGAGTCGTCGCCCCGTTCTTCTTTTAAACTCTGGAGTTCCTTTACCGAACGTTCAGCGTAACCGTTTAACTGCAAGCGCTTGATCCGCGTTTTCAAATCCGCTTGAGTCGCTGCGCAGTTTGAGGGTTCCTCACCGATCTTATTCTTCGCTAAAACCGGCCCCCAGTCAGCGATGAGCGGGCTTGCCGGAAATTTCGAGAAGAGTTCGCGCGCAGCTTTACAGGCAGCGCCGTGATTTCCCGAGAAACGCTCGGCCTTCATGAGATTGAAGAGAATGTCGTCGTAGCGCTCGCCTGATTTGATTTTCTTCTTCAGTGCGTTGAGTTCTTTTGCAGCTGCTTTCCAATTTTTGTCTGAAATGGAGAGCGTTGCTAATTCATAGCGCGCATCCGTTTCAGTCAATGGAGACGGTTT
>CAJYOV010000029.1 GCA_913776405.1 Pseudobdellovibrionaceae bacterium | reverse complement strand
AAGCTGAGCTTGCAAAGAGACGGATCTCGCCGGCTGGGAAGTTTCGCTCTTCGATCAAATTCAAGAACGTTTCGCCGACAACACCTGTTGCGCCGACGACACCGATGTTCACGGTTTTCATAAAGATTGTGGCTCCTCATCGTCGTCGACTTCTTCGTGGAGATCGTCTCCACCTTCCATCGCAGGGACAGTGATAATTGGATTCGGTTTAGGAGGGCGACCCCAGCCAAGAATGCCGAAGACTGCGCCGAGAGTTGCGTAGGTCATGAAGACAACGAACAACATGACTTCAGGTCGAATCGCGACACCGACGATCAGCAAAACGCCGACGATCAAATATTTAAACGGCAAGCGACCTTTGAGATCGATGTCTTTAAAGCTGCGGTAGCGGAATGTTGAGACCATGACGAAAGCAAGGAGCGCTGTCATGAGAAGCAGAATGTAGGAGTGTTGAGGCTCCCAACCGAGGTCCGTGAACGCAAGAACCGACGAAGCAACGATCCCTGCTGCCATCGGAATCGGAAGGCCCTGGAAGTACGCTTTCTCGACGACTTCATGCTGCACGTTGAAACGCGCCAGGCGAAGTGCACCGCAGGCGCAGAAGAGAAACGAAACCAACCAGCCGACGCGGCCAAACGGTTGAAGCGCCCATAAGAAAAGAAGGATACCGGGCGCGGCGCCGAAGCTGACCAAGTCGCAGAGTGAATCGAGTTCGGCACCGAACTTCGATTGCGAATGCGTCATCCGCGCGACACGACCGTCGAGTTGGTCAAAGACCGCAGCGCCGACGATTGCGTACGCAGCGAAGACATACTGACCTTGGATCGATTGGATGATCGCGAGGAAGCCCATGAAGAGATTCATCGTCGTGATCAAGTTTGGAAGAATGTAAATGTGCATTCCAGGGCGCATGCGAAGACGACGCAGGCGTTTTTTTGGAACTTGGGGAGCAGCGGTCGAGTATCCGTTCGAACGAGTTTGGTCTGTCATAGACCCTAAGGCATATCAGACCGGGAAGCCGCCATAAACCTTAAAAAGAACGTAGAGCAACGTGGCACTGATCACGGGGAACGTGAAGTTGTCATCGAGCTTGCCGACCGGTGCGAGTTCAGCAACTGCGCCGATCAGGCCCGAAAGCGGGGCAACGATCAAAAGGCGCTCAGTCATCAAATTATTGAAGTAGCAGTAAAGGCCTGAGATCAAGGCGCATACGGCGAATGCGGCCATCGTGCCCTGGAGCGTTTTATTGCCGATAATCTTGTCTTTACCGTAGCGAATTCCAAAGAAGCTCGCGATCGGATCGCCAAACGCGAGGAACAAAAGCGTCATCGTGATTAAGTGGCGGTCCGTGAAGAGTAGAAGCACCATGCAGCCGAGATACAGGTAGGTCATGCCTGAGATGGCGTGAGCTTCGTGCTTTCGCATGAATGGGCCGAAGATGCGGAGCGTGGCTTTGTTGAGCGCTTCGTTTTTCTGGCGCAAAAGATCGAGTGGAATGATGAACAGAGAAACGCAGATCAACAGGATCCACGATGCCTTAAGTCCCAAGAGATTAAAGACTGCCGCGATGAAGCAAATGCCGACGCAGTGGCCGAGTTTGCGAGTGAGGTGAATGTCGCTGCGAAGCTTTAATCCCTGATGCTGCATAGGTGCCGTTCTAGAGCCTTTATCCGTCGTTCGGGTGACGCTCTCATTCTTAACTTAAATGGCGGAAATAACGAGTCTTTCTCCCAGAGCTGTGGAAATTTGTCGACAAATTCGTCAGTGCCTCGCTTTGGGTTTAAAATAGGGGCAGTGATTTTGCGTAGTTAGCCTCGGATCTGAGGGGCAGGGAATTGCACCTCACAACGTCCGGAGGAGTCCGTCCCGATGAAAATGATGAAGGTTCAGGCAATTCAAACAGCGCTCGCGATCTTACTGATCGTGGTTGCTATGCCATTGTCTGCTTTCGCAAAGCGGGATTATCGACCTCATGCGGGCTATCTCGACGAAGAAGAGACAGTTGCCGAACGTGCTGAAGTCGAAGCGGACCTCGTGATGATCTCTGAGCTACCGGTTGAGCCAAGCTTCAATGACCGCGTGTTTAACGAGAAGCTGTCACGCGAATTCCGTGATCGTTATGAGCAGAAGTTCGGTCGTACCGATGCCGAACGAATCTACTACTCGCCGAATCGAACGACTTATTACAACGACATGTACTATCAGGGCTCGCCGCAAGATCTGAATGATGAGCGCCGCCGTTTTGGCGATTATATGATTAAGCGTCTCGCTGAGTACCATCTCGAAGATTATATGAAGAACGACCCGAGAGGCCGCGTGCTTTACACGATTAAGGAGCGTGTCCAGAACGTGGGCGTTCAGGTGCAAAAATTCAGATTCGACGCACGCTATGAAATTGCGGGTAACACGTTCGACTTGATCGTGAAAAACCCGTATCTCGATAACGCGCGTGTTCGCTTGCAGATGAATTCGGGCTCGTTTGGACCGGGCCCGATTCAAGAGACGATCGTGACACTGGGTAAAACAGTGACGCCGACCATTTCTGTCGAAACGTACTACATCCAGCCGATCACGCGTCTTTCGTTTGTCGCTAGGAAAGCTCTAAGTCCCGTGCTGTCAACGACGGTCTCGGCGGTGAGTGGTCGCCGCGACATCGGTGCAACACCTGGCAATGACCAGACGTGGATCACCGAAGACGTTTATCTGCTTGGTTTCGGTTACGTCTTTTAGCGCTCAATCAAAAAGTCGCGCTCTTCTTTTCCGCCTTGTTTGAAGACGTGCAGAATGCGAATTCGATTCGTGCCTGGCACGAGGCTCATATAGTCAGTCGTGAATCTATTTTTCCCAGGGTAGAAGACGGTCGCAGAAAAGCCATTGGCTTCGTTTCTGATTTCTGTCGACGCAATTTCTCGTGTCGGGCTCTTGCGGCCGGTTTGCTTCACACAGAGAGAGCCTGACAAACGAACTTGGACGACACTCTTGGAGAACTTCGTCGAGCCCTCGCAGGGAAGAGTAAAGTCGAGAGCCTGCTGGCCTTTGTCGTCGATCGCTGTTGCTGAAAACTGTGAATCGACTGACGCTGGTGAACGGTCGGCGGTCTCAACGAGTGGCTCAGTTAAAGCGAGTTTTTTTCGCTCGAGCACAAGGGTCGATGGCGGCGAGAGCAAGCTCGAAACGACGACGACGCCCGTAAGCACAACGGCGACGAACGTCCAGACCATCATTTGAAATTGCGCGGCTTTTTTCAACGGACAGACTCCTAAAACAGAACGAGCCCACGGGGTACGTGAGCTCTTTCTATTTCGGAGTCAGAGACTCGATTCTGAAGGCGAGTTTCGTTCGTTATTTCTTCTTCGGTAGAATCTTCTCTGCCGTTTTTGAAGGAGAAACTGGACGTGTCATTGAACGTAGGAGCTGCTGCGAGCGCACTTTGTCCGAGATTTCGATCTTGGCATCGCGAATGTCTTCAACCAGTTTTTTGAAGAGCGCATTTGAACCAACGTCGGGTTTTATTTCGGCCATCAAGTTATCGAGAATCACGATGTAAGTTGCCTGTTCTCGAACGGGAGTCGATTTTTCTTTGAGGCCGTTGATCGATTCCTTCACCACGTCTTTGATCACCTGGTCGAAGGAATTGAGGTCTGTGAGTTCGCGGCGTACACGCGCGAACGCGTTTGCGCGCGCGCCTTCTTGGTCGGGTCTTGCGAGAACAATCATCAGCGCTTCTTGAAGGGCTTCGATTGCGTCTGGCTCGGCAACGATGCCCAAGTCATCATCGACATCTTGCTTCTTCTGGATGTCCTCTGCTTTCTTGATCTTTTTCAGAACAAGAGCGTTCAACTGCTCGGCGTTTTTCATGCGAAGCGAATCGGAGTCGTATTCGACTTTGGACCAGCCGGTCGACGCAAACGAGAGACTCAAAATGAGACAGAGAATTGAAACGATCGTCGAACGCCGAGGCATGCAGAGTGTGTTCATGAGACGTAATTTACCCCGTTTTGAGGGGCTTACGAAAGGGGCCATTTTTGAAAAGTGGTCTAGTCAGGAAGCAACGCGCGAATAACTGATTTTTCTTTCGTCTCTTCTAGAGGCGTATGTCAGACTCAGCTTTCAGAACCATATAAAATGGAGTGCAACTTGAAAGCATCTGTTAAAGCGTTGAATGGATTACTCGCCCTCGCAGCCACTGTCTCGCTCGCGGCGTGTGCGCCGTCTGCGCCACAACTGAAGAAGATCATGGAAGAGAACCCGGATATCCTCTACGGAGTTATCCAAAAAGACCCTAAGAAATTCTTGGACGTCGTGAACGAAGCGGCTCAAAAAGCGCGCGCGCAAGAAGAGTCGAAATTCGCTGAAGACGAAGCGAAAGCTCGCGAAGAAGAATTCAAAAACCCAAAAACTCCAGAGCTCGCTGCTGATCGCGCTTACGCAGGCGACAAAAACGCTCCGATCACGATCGTAGAGTACTCTGACTTCCAATGTCCGTACTGCCAACGCGGCCACGCGACGATGAAAGAAGTTTTGGCGGCTTACCCAGGTAAAGTTCGTGTTCTCTTCAAAGACTTCCCGATCGAGCGCATTCACCCACTTGCACGCCCAGCTTCAGAAATGTACGAAG
>CAJYOV010000028.1 GCA_913776405.1 Pseudobdellovibrionaceae bacterium | reverse complement strand
GACGAGCCTACGGAAAATTTCTTTAAGAGTGTCATCGAGCCCCCCATGCTGCACGCGCCTGATCTGCAGTGCGAACCTAGTTCAAGCTCATTGCAAAGCTTGTGCAGGCTAGAGAGGCGGCTCCTTCGAAATGACTAGCTACGAACGAGACACTGTCTGATCGAAGAACAGGGAATTCATGCCGACGAGATCGCACGAAGCAACCGAGACAGTCTCGAGATGAGACGGTCTCGCGATTCGCTTACTGCATGCTTGTGACTTGAGCGATGTACGGAAGGTTGCGGTAGTAACCCTGATAATCGAGGCCGTAGCCAACGACGAATTCGTTACCGACCTCGAAGCCAACGTAGTCAGGTTTGAAATCGACTTTCAAAGCTTTCGGCTTAAAGAGAAGTGACGCCGTGATCAGGCGTTTCGGATTGCGAGCTTGAAGAGTCTTCGTGATGAAGTCCATCGTGAGGCCTGTGTCGACGATATCTTCGACGAGAAGCACGTTCTTGCCTTGAATGCCGTGTGTGAGATCGAGAGTGAGCTTCACTTCGCCGGATGATTTTGTGGCGTTACCGTAGCTCGAGCAACCGAGGAAGTCGGTGCGAACGTCAGCATCGATCGAGCGAATCAAGTCTGAGTAGAACATGAACGAGCCTTTGAGAATACAGACTGCGATCAAGTCTTCTTTTTTGCAAAGCTTCGTAATCTCTGCGCCCATTTCTTTTACGCGCGCTGCGATCTTTTTCTCGTCGAGGAGTTTTTCGAGTTGAAGTGGAGCCATTGACATTGCAGTACCCTTTTCCTCTTGAGCGATTTTTTTGATCGCGCGATTAAACGAACGAGTTATTCATGATCTCACCGAAGCCGCCACCGCCAGGCACGATGTAGTGCTTGTCGTTGAGGCCGCGCTCCTCTTGCCAGTTTGTGCCGGGCACGGTTTGAAGAACCGCTTTCGACGACAAGCCGCGATCGAGCCGAACTGCGAAGATCACCAGATCGGGATGAGCTTGAGTAACAGTTTTAAGATACTCAGGAGTGACGATCAAGTGCAGAGCCAGAACCCTGGCCGGTTGACCGTCGACATGGTGTTTGTAGTGGTCTAGGGCCGACACGATCGTGTTGCCAGTTGCGCCCATCGGGTCTGGAAAGAGAACAAAGGCACCATCGACATCGCCGCCGATCTTAGTGCCGCCAAGCTGTGTGCCCGTGACGTGCTCTTTCGAGTCGGTTACGCGCGAAGCCAAGATATGGTCCTGGCGGATGCGTGCGGGGTTCAAGATGTGATTGAGTTGATCGTAACAGACGTGACTCGGGTATGTACCCGCGCGCGCGAGATTCACAGACACAACGCGAGTCTCGGTATCAAAAACTTCCGCCTCGAGGGGTGACTCAGGGTGTGAAGCTGTCATGCGTGTTGCGAGTCGCATTTTCTTTTTCGGGAACTGAGAATTCATCACCGTTTTCAGAAGTGACGAATAGAGATTCGCTACGAGCGCATTGATCGAAGGCTGGAACGTGTCTGGCGAGCAAAGCTTCGCGAGCCACGACGAGAGTAACGTGTCGTCGAGAATGTGAACGTTAGGGCCGTACTTGTGTTCGATTTCGCTGAGACGAAACGCCATGATCAAAGCTCGATGGTGGGAAGTTGATTTGGTTTTTCTTCGAGAATGCCGGGGAGTTCGCCTTCGAGATTACCGGTCATCGCAAGATTGATATCGAAGCACATGCGGCAGCGAGGCTCGTAGGCCGTGTGATCACCAACGAGGACCGTCGCTGTGCTTTTCAGCAATCGCTGCGTGCGAGAAGCAGAACCGCCACACACGACGCAAACGGCTTGAAGTTTCTCGACACTTTCTGCGATCGCCATCAGTTCTGGCATGGGCGGGAAAGGTTCACCTTTCCAGTCCATATCGAGGCCCGCGATGATCACGCGGATGCCGCGATCGGCGAGGCGATTGACGACTGCGGGGAGCTCGTTATCGAAGAATTGGGCTTCATCGACCGCAATGACACGAGTTTCAGGCGCGAGATGTTTTTCGATCTCGTTTGCGTTTTCGATCACGGTCGAAGGGAAGAGCGATTTGTTGTGGCTTGCAACGTGATCGGCGCTGTAGCGATCGTCGATACGTGGTTTGAAAACTTGAATCGGCTGTCTTGCGTATTTGGCGCGACGAAGACGACGAATAAGCTCTTCTGTTTTTCCGCTGAACATGCTGCCGGCGATGACTTCGATCATGGGTCAAAGGTCTACCGGTCAGGCTCGAAAACGGCAATTATTTTGCTTCGATGACGATCGCAACGTCGGTTGCGCCTTGGCGGAAAGGGCCACTTGTCATGACACGCAAAACGTTCGAGTTCCGATAAGCCGGTGCCTCGCCCTCGAAGAGCGGTCTGTGCGGAAGAGCGCCTGAAAAAAGAGCGGCGCCTTTTTTCGGTATCACGAAACTCTCAGGCAGCATGAAGTTGAACGACTCAAGACCTGCAGACGGGTCTTTGAGGATCCGGTTGACGTCGATTTGAAAGCGAACACTGCCGTCTTCTGTTGCGACAGGTACGGCTTGGATCGTAAAGCCGATGTTCTGATTTGTTTGCAGATCGTGCGTGCCCTTAAAGGCGATTGCAGGCTGATTCAGGCGAATCTGGTAATCACCGGCAACTTCAATGCGACGAAGCCCACGAACAGTCGAGAGCTTCCCTTGAGCATCTGAGATGACGCCAAAATTCATCACACCGTCGCCGCCAGCTTGCTTCGCTTGTGCAAACAGGTCAGCCGCAGCTGCGCGAGGGATTTCAACGAAGTAAATCTGAATCGAGCGCGGCGCTTCCGCCGTTGTCGCGCCCGCGCCCGCAGTCGCACCCGCAGCTGCTTGCGGAGACGCTTGCGATGGGCTGGCGCTTGGAGACGGATTTGCTGCGACACTCGCAGACGCTGCATTCGAGCCTGCAGGCTGTGAGCTTGAGCTCGTCGTTTCTTCGCCAGCGGTTGAAGCGAAATTCGCAGACTGCGAACTTACGCGGTCGTTTTCGGCAAGACGTGCTTCAGTCAGTGCAGCCTGTTTTTCTGCGTACGCGTTTGCGGCCGCGCGAGCTTCATCCGCCTCTTGTTGATAACGGTCGTTCGGCGACGATGGCAGCTCGTCTGACGTCGATGATGGAGATGTCGAGGCCGCAAGTTCAGCAGACCGTTGTGCGAGAGCCGCGCGATTATTTTGGGCGTTGATGTAAATGCCAAGAACCACAATCGCGCCGACCAACGCTACGATCTGGACGCTTGTGTTCTGAAGAAGGCGAGTCATTAAGGGTTTTTGGGCAGGTCGAAACGCAACCATGTCGACGCCACAGCTTGCGCAGTAGCGATCTTTCGGTTGAGAGAACCCACATTTAGGGCAATTCACCATCATGGGAGAGCTGTCCTTTGCTTAAAAAGCTGCCTACTGATAACCTAAGTAATCGAAATCACTCACTTATTGACAGTGTAACACATCACATTAGGACGACTCAAAAACAAATATGGGACTTGACGCGTTAGGCCCCACTCCTTAAAGTGGAGAAAGGTGGAGTCAAGTGGCGTGAAGTGGATGCCGATAGGGTTGCGAAAGCAAGCTTAGCCGGTGTTCGTGAACGCTCTTGTCTCCTCTCAAGAGTCCACGGATGGGCTTTTGCTACTTCACTCCTGCCAGTACGGCGTTTAAGGACTGAATGACTTCTCTTGCCACGGGGCCCTTTCGCGGGCGCTTTGAAATCAAGCTCGATCCTAAGGGTCGACTCATGATTCCCGCGGCTTATCGCCAGATCTTACCCACTGATAATACTGGCAAATCTCAACTCATTCTCACGAACAATCGCTACCGTGGAAAGTCCTGCTTGCATGCTTACAGCGTCGCTGAGTGGGAGAAGCTTGAGCGCAACATCGCTCGACTTTCGTCGTTGAAAGCTGAGGTCCAAGCGTTCTCGAGATTCTATCTTTCAGGTGGTCAGGCGAGCGATGTCGATTCGCAGAACCGCGTACTCGTTCCGCAGTCGCTTCGGAAGTTCGCGGGCCTCGAGGGGCAGATTGTTCTCGTCGGTCTTGGAAATAAATTCGAGATTTGGGCCGAAGACACTTGGAAAAGTATTTACGAAGATCTCACTGAAAACTTCGAAGAAACTCTCGCAGCCGTCGCGCTGCTCGACTCGAATGAGGATGAGCGATGACAGACGCGCACTCGCAAAAGAACGCTCAAAGCCAGAAGGGTGGTGTTTCGAACGAACACGCGCCCGTGTTCTTGCGCGCGGTGCTCGAAGTGTTCGGCGCAAAAGAGCAAGCAGCGAAGTTAGAAGCTGGTTTCACGAAAGCAGACCAGTTTGCACCTTCGGACTCAACATCTGAAGCACGAGTTGCGTTCGACGGCACGTTCGGTCGCGGTGGTCACACGTCTGCCGTCATGAACGCGTTTCCGTCGGCGAAGATGGTTGCCTTCGATTGGGATGAAGAGGCCATCAAGTTTGGTCACGAGCGCTTTGCGCAAGAAATTGCCGAGGGGCGTTTGCAACTTGTGCGCGCGAACTTTCAAGACTTCGCAAAAGAGCGCGAGAAATTTGCTGAGCTCAAGTTCGACCGCATGCTTTTGGATCTAGGCGTGAGCTCGCCTCAACTCGATCAGGCGCATCGCGGTTTCAGTTTCTATCACGACGGCCCGCTCGACATGCGAATGGATCAGCGTCTGACGACAACGGCAGCGGACCTCGTGAATGAACTCGACGAACAAGACCTGGCACGTCTCTTCATCGAGTATGGTGAAGTGCAGCGCCCGTTCCGAGTGGTCAACGCGATCGTGAAAGATCGCGCCGAGCGTAAGCCCTTCGAATCGACAAAAGAACTCGCGAGCATGATTGAGCGAGTCGATGGCTGGCAGAAAAAAGGCTCGCACCCGGCGACACGCTACTTTATGGCGCTTCGCCTGAAAGTGAACGAGGAGCTCGAAGGTCTTTCGCGCTCCTTGCCGGCCATGATCGAGTCGTTAGCGGAAGGAGGGCGGCTTGCCGTCATCACGTTCCACTCACTCGAAGACCGAATCGTAAAACAGATTTTCAAACAACACCTTCACGTGGGTCACCTCGTGAATCGCAAAGTCATCAAACCGGACGACGACGAAACTCGTGTCAATCCGCGTGCACGAAGCGCCAAACTTCGCGTCTTCGAGAAAGGGAACCCTTATGCGTCTTCCTCTCCTTATGGCTCACAAGACGAATCAGATGATTAAAGGCTTCTTCGAGGCTGTTTTGCCTGGAGGCGATAAAGCTCGTGAGCTTGCGCCTTTCGCAAGCCTTCTGATCGTAGTTTCATTTTTATTCATGTGCGTTTTCTGTAAGATGGAAGTACGCCGCATGGGGTATTCGGTTTTGAAGCTGACTCGCGAAGAGCGCAATATGCGCGATCTCGAGCAGATCGGAAGAGCGTCGTGTAGGGAAAGA
>CAJYOV010000027.1 GCA_913776405.1 Pseudobdellovibrionaceae bacterium | reverse complement strand
GGGCGGGCGCCGCGCGCCTGCATGTGGCGCTCGGATTCCATGACGACGACAGCAGCGCCTTCTGACACGACGAGACCGTCGCGGTCGCGATCGAACGGACGAGACGCAATCGATGGGCGATCGTTGTAACCGCGAGACGCTGCCATCACGATATCGAAAATCGCGGCACTCATATAGTGAAGCTCGTCGGCCCCACCTGCGATAACAACATCGTAGAGACCTGACTTGATCAGCTCCCACCCGAGAATCATCGCTTGAGAGGACGTCGAGCACGCAGACGACGGCGCAAGAAGAGGCCCTTGATAATCGAGAGCCGCCGCAACGTTGGCCGCGACCGAGTGATTCATCACTTTGAAGAACGAAGTCGAAACCTGACCTTCTGGGCCGTTTTTCTCAAAAAGTTTTTTGAAGTACTGTTCGAGTGTCTGCGGGCTGCCGCTAGTCGAGCCGAGAATCAGCATGGAACGTGTCGAGTTGACGGAGCCAAGCTTGGCCTGCTCAACAGCTTCGAGAGTCGCGAGCGCCGCCATTTCCGACATGCGAGACATCGCACGTCGAACCGTGCGAGGCAGTTTCGAGACATCGTAAGCACCAACCGGCGCACCTAGGTGAGAATGGAGGCCATTGCACTGCTTCCAGTCCTCAATGACCTGAACACCCGTGGCACCGGCCTTTAAGTTTTCAAACGTCGTGTCAACGTTGGTGCCGAGCGACGTCATCGCGCCCATGCCTGTGATATAAACTTTTTTCATTTGAACCGCATTTCTTTGAGTTCTTTCAACACCGGCTTCATGCCAACGATGTGTGCGCTCGTTCTCAAGCCGGAAATCGCGGCCCCTAGGAGGCCCGGAAAGAGATAGTTCTGACCGGCGAGAAGGAGATTGCTAATTTTTGTGCGAGGCCCAAGCGCGCGTCCACCCGTATTTTGAATGGAATGGTAAATGCCGTACGCCGTGCCCTCTTCCGAACCGTTGTAGTGAAGGTTCGTCAAAGGACTCGAAGTCACTTCGGCCTGGATCCCGTCGACCAACTCTTTGTCGTAACGGGCGACCAAAGCGAGTGATTGTTTTGCGAGACCCGCCTTAAATTCATTGTACGCATCGGACCTCTTGCCGTAGCGCTCGTCTTGCCAGGGTTTGAACCAATCGTACTCGCAAGGTGAAAGCAGGCTCACCGGGAGCGGAGTTTCGGAGCCGGGTGTCCAATCGCGTTTCGCCGTCGATGCAAAGACGACGGTTGGTTCTTCGTTGGGCCTTCCCATTTGGAACATCGCTTTTGGATCGGACGATTTGAAATAGTAGTAGTTTCGTTTCGGTTGAAGAAGCGCACTGCCGGCTGTCTTCGCGTAAACGCCAAAGATTGGCGGGCTCTCCTTCAGATTAGTCACGCGGTCACGAAACGCAGGCGTAAAATCGCGTGTGTGCTCGAGCAGGCGCATGGTCACTTTTGGATGCGCTGTCGAGATGATCCATTCGCCTTTAAAGCGTGCGCCATTCTCGCAAACGACTTCGGTGATCTGTCGATCGCGAAGTTTGAGCTCAGTCACTTTGTGCTTCGTGAGCACCTTGCCGCCTTTAGCTTCGATGGATTTCACGAAACGGCGTGCGAGGCCATCGCCGGAGTCGAGCATGCCGTAGGGGCCTTGAATGAGAGAGTCTGTAACGATCGCATGAAACCCGAGCGGCGTATCTTCAGGGTTCACACCGTGAAGGTTGCAGTAAGCGTAAAAGACGCTCTGAAGTTTTGCGTTGGACGTCAATTTTTCGACGAACGCTTTGAGCGGCGTCTCGAGCGGAATCATGGCGCGCTCAGGATCCATTTCATCATCGAACGTATATGTCGGAAAGACCGCGACGATTTTCTGAATCTTTTCGAAGTAGGTGCGAATGGCCGCGCGCTCGTTCGGAAAAAGCGTCGAAAGCTCGGAGATGACATTGTCGTAACCGCGAGCAAACGATACGTCGCCATCTGGAAACTTAAAAACGTCGAACGCTTTCGGATCGAGCTCGAGAAACGTTTCAGCGAACGACTCGTCGTTAAGAACATCGAGATACTCAAGAAGGATCCGAAACGGCTGACCCTTGTCGAGAGAGCCGAAGTAATGAGCGCCTGAATCGTATGTTAGACCGAAGCGGCGGAAGCTATGCATGTAGCCGCCCGGCTTCGAATACTGCTCGAGCACAAGAACGGATTTGCCCTTTTTCGCAAGGAGGGCTGCGCTTGTCAGCGCCGAAATTCCGGAACCGATCAAGATGACATCGTACATGTCGGTTTGTGTTTCAGAACCCGGGCCGAGCGTCATGCCGGAAACATTCCGCCGTTCACGCTGAGAGTTGCGCCGGTGATATAGCTCGAATCCGGCGAACAGAGAAACGACACCGCACCTGCGACTTCTTTGGCAGCGCCGAGCCGGCCAAGCGGAATCCGCTTTTTCATTTCTTCGAGCTGGGGAATTTCTTCGATCATTTCGGTTTCGATAAGACCGGGTGCGACTGCATTCACACGGATCCCGCGTGAGCCGACTTCCATCGCGAGTGTTTTCGTCATCGCGATCAGAGCCGCCTTGCTCGCTGCGTAGTTGAATTGACCCGGGTTACCAGTTTGGCCCGCGAGCGACGAGATGTTGACGATGGCGCCCGAACGCTTTCGCATCATCTTCTTTACGAAATAGCGCATGAGATAAAACGGGCCGTACGCATTTGTTTTCATAACGGAGTCGAACGCGTCGTCCGACATGAAGCCGACAAGCGTGTCGTTGTGACGACCGGCATTGTTGACGAGAACATCCCACGACAGGTTCGGGTGCTCTTTCGAGAAGCCATCGAGAGCGGACTCAATTTGAGCTGCCTGACTCACGTCAAAGCCGAGGCTCTGGGCGCGGCCACCGTTTGCGCGAATGGCTGCCGCCGTTTCGTCAGCACTTTTTGAATTGGAGTTGTAGTGAACGATAACGAAGTACCCGTCGCTGCCTAAACGAGAGGCAATGGCTCGGCCGAGACCGCCGGATCCGCCGGTCACGAGAGCTAAGCCTTTCGATTGTTGATTCGCATCAGTCATGCTACGGACCCTAGCAGAATGAACCGGCTTCGTCTCTTCTACTTTTTCGCCTGCATCATCGTTTTCGGGATTCCGACGAAGATTTTGTACGTTCCGTTCGCTGTCCTCGGACTCGTTTCGCAAAAGGCGCAGCGCGTGGCCGATGTCATCTTGCGGCAAGGTGTCCGGGTACTTCTTTGGACACAACCGTGGCTGAAGCATGACCTCCAAATTGAAGACCCTCAGCGCGTTTCAAAGCCGGGCGTGCTGATGGTTTCAAATCACCGGTCCCATCTCGATGTTTTTATGCTGCTCTCGCAAGTGACAGGAATCCGCGTTTTAGCAAAGCGCTCGGTCCTTTTCGCATTGCCGATTGCGCCGATGATTCTTCTCTCAAGACAGATTCTTGTTAAGCGCGGCGATCCGAACGCGTATCTTCGCGCGATGGACACAGTCAGGGCGCGCCTTCGCCGCGGCGAAACCGTTCACGTCTTTCCGGAGATGAGCCGTTGCGAGCCAGGCGCCGTGGGCACAAGAAACTTCTCGGCCGCTCCGTTTTCGGCAGCCTTGCAAGAGGGCGCAAGCGTGGTCCCCGTGGTCATTCGAGGGACTGACTCGGTTTGGCCAAAAGGTCGAAGCGCCCTGAATCCCGAGGGGCGAATCGAAATCAAAACACTGACGACGATCGACTCGAACTCATTTTCATCCGCAAACGATCTTCGAACGGAAGTTCGGCGCTTGATTGATGCGCAATTGAAGGCACAATCGATCAAGCTATGATCTTGCGTATTCGCCTCTGTATTCCAACCTTCAATAATCCGACAACGATTGCGGACGTCGCGCTCGACGCTTTAAAGCAGGTGAGTCTTCCGATTCTCATCGTCGATGACGGTTCAGCCGAACCCGTACGAGGTTTGTTTTCAAGACACGAACATTCGGGTGAGCTTCTCGATGCGCTGACAGAAGGTCGTATCGAAATTCTGCGATTCGATGAAAATCGCGGCAAAGGCCTAGCGCTTCAGGCGGCGTTGAAAGATTCGGTCGAGAAGGGCTTTACACATCTTCTTGCGATCGATGGCGACGGTCAGCACTATGCGCGTGAGTGTCAAAAGCTGATCGATCTCGCAAAGGACTCTCCGTGGGATCTCATCATCGGAAGCCGGAAATTCCACAGCGAGACGGTGCCTGAAGTCAGCAAATTCGGCCGCAAGTTCTCGAACTTTTGGGTGGGTTACCAAACGGGTCTTACGGTTTCTGACTCGCAAAGCGGCTTCCGCCTGTATCCACTTTTTCCGCTTCAGAACTTCAAATTTTTCACGAAGCGCTACGACTTCGAGATTGAAGTGCTCATTCGCGCCATCTGGCGTGGGGTCACAATTCGCGAAGTCGAAATCGACGTGTTCTACCCAAAGCCTGAAGAGCGCGTGAATATTTTAACAAGCTCTGGGACAACGTTCGCATCTCGTTGTTGAACACGGTGCTCGTCGTTCTTTCGCTGCTAAAGGACCGTCGTTCACCGGGCCTCTTTGCGGTCTCGATTGGCTGTGGCGTCTTTATCGGCTCAACGCCGTTTTTCGGTTTTCATACTCTGCTGGTGGCTTTGGTCGCCTTCGCATTTCGATTGAACTTCACGGCGGCGTTTGTTGGCTCGCAAGTGTCGTTGCCTTTTATCGCTCCGTTCTTAATCGCAGGTTCTCTCGCTGTCGGTCATCTTTTTGTGCCGGAAGCTTGGGGTCACTTTGTGACTTATCTTCTGGGCTCGCTCGTCGTCGGAACTGTGTTGGCACTTATTTCCGGATTCGGTTTTTACATCGCGGCAACGCGGAAGTCGAAGAAGGCTCGAAAGGCCGCAAATTGGAATGGACGTTCGCGCGGCGGTGTCATCGGAAATGCGATTTTGCATTTCGTGCTGAAGCAGTTCGGTACGGGCGCCGGCTATTTCGTTCTGCGTTTCATCGTGCCTTACTTTTATCTTTTTGCACCTCAAGGCCGACGCGCCCTAAACGAGTACTATTCGATTGTTTGCCCAGAGATGTCGTATTTCCGCCGTCAACTGCAAGTGGTCGCGCACTTCTATCGGTTTGGGCAAGTCTTGATGGACCAAGTTGTTCAGCGACACAGCAAGACATCGCAGTTCACAACGAAGCCACATGGAATTGAAAATATCATGGCGCTCGTGAACTCTGGCCAGGGACTCATTTTGTTGAGCGCTCACGTCGGTAGCTGGAGTTTGGCCGCCGATCTCTTACCGACCAAAGGTGCGATCGATCAGTTGA